>JANTGP010000026.1 GCA_024762835.1 Bacteroidota bacterium | reverse complement strand
ATAGATTAATATTTATTAATTATGGAGGCAGATAAAATAAATACAGAGGAGAAGATACTAAATGCAGCAAAAGAAGTATTTGTTTCAAAGGGGAAAGACGGAACCAGAATGCAAGAAATTGCAGATAAAGCAGGAATAAATAAATCCCTTCTTCATTATTATTATCGTAATAAAGAGAAATTGTTCGGAGCTGTTTTTCAGTTTGCATTTAAACAGTTTGCACCTAAAATAATGAGTGTTTTTAATGATGATGGCGATTTGTTTGTACAAATTGAAACATTTATCTCTCGGTATATTGATATGATTTCGAAAAATCCTTTTATCCCGATGTTTATTTTGAATGAGGTAAATAAAAAGGATACAAGCTTCGTAATAAATGTAATAAAGACAATAGGAATTAATCCCGATCAATACAGAGAAAGAATCTACAGCGAGATTGAAAAAGGAACAATCAGAGAAATAGATCCTAACCAACTTATTATTAATATTATTGCCATGTGCCTTTTTCCGTTTATTGGTAGACCAATTATTCAAATTATAGTATTTGAAGATAGTAATGAAGACTATGAAAAGTTCTTAAAATCAAGAAAAAAAGAAGTTGCTGATTTTGTAATTAATTCGATTAAAAAATGAGACAGATATTACTAATAATATGTTTTAGTTTTTTGCAAGTATTTGCAATTGGACAAAACAAAATAAACCTAAATGAGCTATATAATCAGGCAAGACAAAACAACTCACTCTACGGTCAAGCTGAGCTTTATAAGCAACAGGAAAACTTAAGAATATCTAATGTTAAAAAGAATTTCATGCCTAAATTGGATATTAACGCAAAGGCAAGTTATCAATCTGATGTTACAACTGTTGACATTCCAATTCCGGGAATGGAGTTGCCAGAACTTCCAAAAGACCAATATAAAATTAGCATTGATGTTAGCCAACTGATTTATGATGGTGGCTTAAGCAAAGTGCAAAGTCAACTCGAAGCACTTCGTACAAAAACACTTAGCCAAAGTACAAATTTGGAGCTCTACAAGCTGTATGGACAAATAAATGACATTTATTTTAGGATTCTACTTCTCGACAAAAACAAGAAATCACTGGAGATTAACAAAGAAGAAATTAACAAAAGTCTGGAGTTCTTAAAGCTTGCTGTAGATAATGATATCTCATCTCAGGATGACTTTGACCATTTAAAAGCTGAGTCAATTAAGATTGACAAGAAACTGATTGAATTAGAATATGCCCATACTGAACTGCTTACTTCTTTATCTGATATAACAAAAACAGAAATTGACTTTGATACAGAGCTGGAAATGCCTGTTGTTAATATTCAGTCAGACAGTATTTATGACAGACCGGAGTATCGTTTTCTGAAAAGCCAACTTGAACAGACTAGCTTGCAAATTGACCTATTAAATAAAAGTCGACGACCTAAATTAGTCGGGTTCGGACAGGCAGGATACGGACAACCCGGTTACAATATGTTTTATGACGGATTCGACGATTTCTATTTAATTGGCTTACGATTAAACTGGAATATTTATGATTGGGGACTTACGAAAAACAAAAAGAAGATTCTAAATATTGAGCAAAATATCATCGAAAATAAAAAGAAAGCACTTGATGATAATATAAGAATGGGAATAAATAAACTAAAAACCGAATTGAAAAAGATTGACGAGTTAAAAAAGAAAGATGAAGAATTAATTGCACTAAGAGAATCGATACTTGAACGTACAAAATCAAAACTTGAAAATGGCACTATAAATTCACTTGACTATATATCCGATTTAAGTACTTTAACTGTTGCCAGAGTAAATCTGAACACATATAATATTATGTACTTGCAAATTCAAATGAACATACTGTTTTTAAGTGGCGAAATAGAAAACTACACAGGCAAATAATATACTTTAATAATATTAAATCTAAAAATAATGATTAAGAACTTACTCTATTTACTTCTAATATCTTTACTGATGTCGTCATGTAATGAGAATAAAGAAAGTGCTGATGCTTATGGCAATTTTGAATCTCTTGAATATTATGTTTCTGCTAAAGCAAACGGCGAATTGATTAATTTCTCTATAGAAAAAGGTGTGACAATTAAAGCAAACACAATTGTTGGACAAATAGATACTGTAATGCTTCATCTGCAAAAACAGCAATTGTTTGCCAAACAAACAAGCATACTTTCAAAATTAGACGAAGTGGACTCTCAGACTTCGGTAGTACAATCAAAACTTAGTAATCTTAAGCTAAACAAAAAGCGACTTGAAAATTTAGTGAATGATAAAGCTGCTCCACAAAAAGATCTTGATAATATCAATACCGAGATTGAGATTGCAAAAAAGCAAATTAATCAGGCAAAAGTTAAAAAGAAAAGTATTATGGATGAGCAAAAAGTTCTTCTTTCGCAAATCGATTTAGTAAACAAACAAATATCAGATTGCCAGGTTATAAACCCTGTTGAAGGAGTTGTTCTGGAGAAGTTTATCGAAGAACATGAGTTTTGTGTAATGGGAAAGCCTTTATATAAACTTGCCAACCTTAGCAAACTCGAGCTAAAAGCTTATGTTAGTGCAAGGCAATTGGCTGAAATAAAAATTGGGCAGAAAGTTAAAATTGCTATTGATGGCTCTACCAACAGTTTGGATTATTTTGATGGAATAATCTCATGGATTTCAGCAGAAGCGGAATTTACACCTAAAGTAATTCAAACTCCTGAAGACAGACTAAACCTTGTGTATGCAATAAAAGTAAGTGTTGAGAACAACGGGCAAATAAAAATAGGAATGCCTGGTGAGGTATATTTTAGCACATCAACAACGACTAACAATTAAGCATTAAACTATCAGGTAATGAAAGCTCTTGAAGTTTCACATATTTATAAGACGTATAATGATATAACTGCCTTAAAGGATGTTTCGTTTAATGTTGCTGAGGGTGAACTGTTTGGTTTAATTGGCCCTGATGGTGCCGGAAAAACAAGCCTGATTCGTATAATTATAACCCTTCTATTAGCTGATTCCGGCGAGATTCATTTGTTGGGTAAAGATGTTGTGAAAGAGTATAAATATCTTCGTAGCCGTATTGGTTACATGCCGGGTCGCTTTTCTTTGTACTCTGACCTAACCGTTTTAGAGAACCTAAACTTTTTTGCAACCGTTTTCGGGACAAGCATTGAGGCAAATTACAACTTGATTAAAAATATTTACAGTCAGATAGAAATGTTTAAAGACCGTAAAGCCGGTGATTTATCGGGTGGTATGAAACAAAAATTAGGCTTGAGTTGTGCCTTGATTCATAAGCCCGAAGTCCTATTTCTTGACGAACCAACAACAGGTGTTGATGCTGTTTCGAGAAAAGAATTTTGGGAAATGTTACAAGAGTTGAAACAAAAAGGGATAACAATTATTGTCTCAACACCCTACATGGACGAGGCGGAAATGTGCGATAGAGTTGCTCTGTTGCAAAAAGGAGAAATTATGTCAATTGATACACCTCAAAATATTATTAATGAATTTTCTGAAGAACTGATAGAAATAAAAACTCCCGATTTATACGAAGTTAAAGAGAAACTCAGACTTGAGTTTGGTAAGAATTCAGCATTTATGTTTGGTCAAAGTATTCATTTCTCAACATCATCCAAATCTAAAAGCAAAGAACTATTAAATGAGTTTTTTGAAGAAAACAATTTTAATATCGAATCGGTGAATATTATTGAGCCAAACATCGAAGACTGTTTTATTAAATTAATGACAAAAGATAGCTAAAAAGAAGAGTTGTAATTTTAAAGAATATGGTAGATAAATACCAAAATAGTATAATTAAAGTAAGAGGACTTACAAAGAGATTTGGAAAGTTTACGGCTGTTGATAATCTTAATTTTGATGTTTCTCAATCTGAGATATTCGGTTTTCTTGGAGCTAATGGTGCCGGAAAAACAACAGCTATAAAAATACTTTGTGGCTTATCTTCGCCAAGTGAAGGCAATGCTGAAGTTGCAGGTTTTGATGTTTATAAACAAACCGAAAATATAAAAAAGAACATTGGTTATATGAGTCAAAGCTTCTCCTTATACGAAGATATGACCATAGTTGAAAACATTCGTTTTTATGGCGGAATATATGGGATGCCACTCACCTTGCTAAAGGAACGTACAAATCATATGCTTAACCGATTGAAGATGACTGAATATGCAAATAAGCTTATTAAAGAAATACCCCTTGGCTGGAAGCAAAAACTGGCATTCTCGGTTGCTACATTACATCGGCCAAAAATAGTGTTTCTTGATGAACCAACAGGTGGAGTTGACCCCATAACCAGACGACAATTCTGGGACTTAATTTATGAGGCTATTGACATAGGTATTACTGTTTTTGTAACAACACACTATATGGACGAAGCAGAATATTGCCATAGAGTATCAATTATGGTTGATGGAAAAATAGCAGCCCTTGATACCCCCGACAATCTTAAACAACAATATAATGCAAAAAGTATGAATGAGGTTTTCCTTCAACTTGCACGAAAGAAATAATTTATGAAGCAATTATTAGCATTTTTAAGAAAAGAATTTTTACACATTTTTCGCGACTACCGGACGATGATTATTCTATTTGGTATGCCAATAGCTCAATTGTTGATTTTTGGTTTTGTTATTTCAAATGAGATAAGAGATGCAAATATTGCAATTTTAGATTACTCTAAAGACTATCAAACACAAAAAATAAAAGAGAAAATATTATCATCGGGCTATTTTATTCTTACGGTGGATTTAAAAGCTGAAAATGAAATCGACGCAGTTTTAAAAGCAGGAAAAGCAAAACTCGTTTTGGTTTTTGAACATGACTTTGCTCGTAAGCTCGAAAAAACAGGCAAAGCTGAACTACAGATAATTGCAGATGCTTCGGACCCGAACTCAGCGGAGATACTTAGTAATTACACAAGAGCAATTGTAAATAATTATATGATTGGAATAAACAATGGATTAACTACTAAAACTGTAGTTTTTACAGAGCCACGCATGCAATTTAATCCCGGATTGAAAAGTGTTTTTATGTTTGTTCCGGGAACAATGGCCCTCATCCTTTTACTTATTTCGGCAATGATGACAAGTATCACTATTGCCAGAGAGAAAGAAATGGGAACAATGGAAGTGCTACTTATTTCTCCTTTGCGTCCTACACAAATAATTATTGGTAAAGTTGTACCTTATTTTTTACTCTCATTTATAAATGCAATTGTAATTCTTGCACTTGGATTTTTTGTTTTTGGTTTACCAATGCGAGGTAATCTATTACTGCTTATTAGCGAAAGTATGTTGTTTATTTTAATGTCCCTTAGTTTAGGGATACTAATTTCAACAGTCTCCAAAAATCAACAGGTTGCAATGTTTATTTCAATGTTTGCATTGCTGCTTCCAACAATGTTACTTTCAGGTTTCATTTTTCCGATAGAAAATATGCCACTTGCACTTCAGTATTTAAGTTATTTAATGCCACCACGTTTTTTTATTGTTATAATAAAAAATATCATGCTAAAGGGAACTGGCATAATGTTCGTTTGGAAAGAAACTCTCATTATTCTAGGTTTCACAATAGTTTTTTTAATAGCAAGTGTGAGGAAATTTAAACAACGACTGGAATAGGAAAATAAAACGATTTACAATTATGAGGACCATCTTATTTTTATTGCAAAAGGAATTTATTCAGATATTTCGTAACAAAACAATGTTACCTATAATCTTTATTATGCCTTTGGTACAAATGCTAGTTCTTGTTTTTGCTGCAAACCTCGAAATGAAAAATATTAAGATGAAGCTTGTTGATTTCGACAATACAGCTACATCACAAGAAATTGTAAGCAAATTTAAAGCATCACCTTTTTATAATATCATTGGTTATTCTTATTCGGTTGAAGAAGCTCAAAACTCTTTGATTGATAACTCTGCCGATTTGGTAATGGTAATTCCTCCTAATCTGGAACAAGACATCTTAAATGGCCAATCACCAAAAGTACAATTACTGATTGATGCAATAAATGGAATGACAGCCGGATTGATAAACTCATATTCGTCAATGATAATGCTTGATGTAAATAAGGACATTGCCATCGAATTAATGAAATTTTCTGCAAATCAACAGCTAAAACAAATTAGTATTAAGCAACGTTTTTGGTACAACTCTGGATTAAACTATAAACATTATATGGTTCCGGGAATAATTGTAATACTTGTTACTATTATAGGCATGTTCCTCACTGCATTAAATATTGTAAGTGAAAAAGAGTTTGGTACAATTGAGCAAATTAATGTTACACCAATACGTAAGTACCAATTTATATTGGGCAAGCTAATTCCTTTTTTACTAGTAGGTCTTTTCGATTTTGCTTTAGGTTTGTTCATTGGTAAATTACTATTTGGGGTGCCAATAAGAGGAAGCTTGTTCCTTCTATTTTCATTTGCATTTTTATATCTGGTTTTAGTTTTGGGAATAGGTTTACTGCTGTCTATTATTTCTGATACGCAGCAGCAAGTTATGTTTTTAACGTTCTTTATTACTCTTGTTTTTGTTTTAATGAGCGGTTTGTTTACCCCTATCGAGACCATGCCGTTATGGGCACAACGCGTAAATATTATAAATCCCTTTGCTTATTTTATGAAAGTAAATCGTATGATATTACTAAAAGGCTCCGGCTTTTTTGATCTCATTAGAGAGTTTCTTTACATTGGTATATATGGGATAATAAGCATTGTTGTTGCAATAAGACTTTATAGGAAGACGAGTTAAGGTAGTTTGTGGTTGATTTGAGGGGGATTTTTGGTGTGTGAGGAAGTTTGCAGGTTGTAGCGGTTTTTTGAGAGTTCTCAGTCGGCAGTCCACAGTTGGCAGTCAGCTTGTTGGTAGTTGTTAGCAGATTGAGAATTTAACTGGCAGTATTGGTTAGTTGAAAGGTGGTAGTTCTCAGTTTTATACAAACAATGGACTGCCAACTGTGGACTGTGGACTGACGACTGTGGACTGCTGACTATCATTTAAGTATAAATACAAACTTATTTTGAGAATATAATGGAATATATTGAAGATAAAAATTTTAAAAACGAAGATTACACGCTACAAAAGTTAAGTATAGGAGAGTATGATAATTGCTCTTTTATAAACTGCAATTTTTCAAACACTGACCTGTCTGAAATAAGCTTTACAGAATGTGATTTTACCAATTGCGATTTTAGCATTGCAATACTTAATAACACAGGATTTAAAAGTGTAATTTTTAATAATTGTAAACTCCTCGGTCTGCATTTCGACGATTGCAATAAGTTTCTGCTTGAATTTTCTTTTAGAGATTGTATCCTTAATCTTTCGTCATTTTACAAGCTGAGTATTAAAAATACCAAATTCATTAACTGTAAACTTAATGAAGTAGAATTTGTTGAAACAAACTTAAGCGAATCAATTTTTGACAATTGTGACTTAAGTAATGCTATATTTGAAAATACTAATTTGGGAAAAGTTGATTTCAGAACATCCTTTAATTTTATAATTAATCCTGAAACCAATCATATTAAAAAGGCAAAGTTTACACAACAAAATATTAAAGGTTTATTGGCAAAGTATGATATTGTAATTAATTAAACCTAAAATTACTTTTTAATTACATTCATATATTTGGTTTTTGTAAAACCGGGACTTATCATTTTATAATAGTAATTACCTGCAGCAAGTTCACTTACGTTAAGTTCAACAGCATGTGCTCCTTCTTGTAAATTATCTGATAAGAATTCTCGTACAATCTTTCCTTCGGCAGTAAATAAGATTAATTTAACATTACTTGCAACGGGTATATAAAAATCAATCTTTGTCATATTACTTGCAGGATTTGGGATATTTTGCTCAAGCTTAAACATATCTCCTGCTTTTATGTATGTCTTAAGTTCAATCTTACTAGCAACACTAATTCCATCAACCTTATAAATATCATCACCTTCTAACCAGGCTGTAATATTTATAATATCTTCCGAACCGTCTTTACAATGCCAAATGCGTAAACTAAACTTTGTACCTCTCGAAATACCCTCATCACTCTTTGTGGTTTCGTCATCTCCCCAAATTGTAATGGCAAAATTACCCCCTGTAAATACACCTACTCCAACCAATTTCCCCTCGGAGTTAAAAGCTCCAATCTCGTCACCTATGTTAGGAATTTCAGGCCATACTGTCTCAGGAATCCCAACAATCATATTATTTCCTGTATTAATAACAGTTGTGTAATGTTTTGATTTTATATTCCTGTTTTGAGAAAAAAGATTTCCGGAGTTTGCAATAAATGTAATTACAATAAATAATAAAGCTATTTTCAATTTCATAATATAAATTTAAAATTAGAACATTTGAAAAAAATCTCCCTTCATTCTTTTAGTAAATCTTAAAGAAGCTGAAGGAAATTATATCAATCAAAAATACCAATTATTTTTTGTTTTATCAACATTAAAAATATTAATCCTGATTGTTCATGAGATAAGCCTTAAACTGAAAAATATTTAAGCTTATTTAGGCTCAGATTTACCCTATTTAGAACCCAAACTAATTAAGAAAAATATTACATTTTTTTATGATAATAATAAATCTTTATACATAGCTTTGTACAATATAAATCATGTATAAAAATAATTATATGGCTAAATCATTAAGAAAGGAAGCTCTTGAATATCACAGTGGTAAAAGAGCTGGTAAGATTCAGGTCTTACCCACAAAACCTTATACTACACAACGGGATTTGTCTTTGGCATACACACCCGGTGTAGCAGTTCCATGTTTGGAAATAGAAAAAAACCCTGATGACGTTTATAAATACACCGCCAAAGGTAATTTGGTGGCAGTAATATCTAACGGAACAGCAGTTTTAGGACTTGGCGATATTGGGCCCCAAGCCGGAAAACCTGTTATGGAAGGAAAGGGCCTCTTGTTTAAAATATTTGCGGATATTGATGTTTTCGATATTGAGGTTGACCTTAAAGACGTTGATAAATTTATTGAAACAGTAAAAGCAATATCTCCTACTTTTGGCGGAATAAACCTTGAGGATATTAAAGCTCCTGAATGTTTTGAAATTGAAAGACGATTAAAAGAAGAGCTGGACATACCTTTAATGCACGATGATCAGCATGGGACAGCAATAATATCTGCAGCCGGAATTCTCAATGCAGTTGAGATTACTAAAAAAGATATTTCAAAAATAAAAGTTGTTGTAAATGGTGCAGGTGCAGCAGCTGTTTCATGTATTCGCTTATATATTTCGCTTGGAGTAAATCCTGATAATGTTGTTATGGTTGATAGCAAAGGGGTGTTAAACACTAAACGAACAGGCTTGAATAAAATCAAGCAAGAGTTTGTTACAAAGCGTAATCTTGACACTTTAGCTGATGCTCTTAAAGATGCAGATGTCTTTCTTGGCCTGTCTGTTGCTGATGTTATGAGTGCTGATATGCTGGCATCAATGGCAGAGAATCCTATAGTTTTTGCGATGGCAAATCCAAACCCTGAGATCGACTATGACCTTGCCATGAAAACAAGAAAAGACCTAATCTTTGCAACAGGGCGTTCAGATTATCCAAACCAGATTAATAATGTTTTGGGATTCCCATTTATTTTCAGAGGAGCTCTTGATGTACGAGCAACAAAAATAAATGAAGAAATGAAAATCGCTGCCGTTCATGCTTTAGCTGACCTAACAAAAGAACCTGTGCCCGAAGAGGTTAATTTGGCTTATCACTCTCATAACCTCGTGTTTGGCAAACATTATATTATTCCTAAACCGGTTGATCCAAGACTTATAACAACTGTTGCACCAGCTGTTGCTAAGGCAGCAATGGAATCAGGTGTAGCAAAAAATCCAATTAAAAATTGGGATAAATACATTGCTGAATTGTCAGACAGAATGGGAAATAGTTTTCCTTTGGTTAGAACAATGAGAAGCAAGGCAAGAAGAAATCCAAAAAGAGTTGTTTTCTCAGAAGCAGATAATTATCAAATGCTTAAGGCTGCCGAGATTGTTATCAATGAAAATATTGCAATACCAATCCTTTTGGGAAATGAGAAGAAAATAAAGAAAATAATCAAAGATAATGATTTAGACCTTACGGGAATTGAGATTATTAATCCTGTTTCAAAACAAGAAAAGAAAAGGCATCATGATTTTTCTGAATTACTTTTCAAGAAAAGACAACGCCGAGGCATAACAATGGAGAATGCCAAGGAGTTTATGTACCATAGAAATTACTTTGCACCAATGCTTGTGGAGACAGGATATGCCGATGCAATGGTTTCCGGAATTAACAGGAGTTACCCTGAAACAATACGTCCGGCACTTAATGTAATAGGAAGAAGAGAAGGGGACAAATTAGTTTCGGGAATGTATATTGTTAATACAGATAAAGGTCCTTTATTCTTTGCCGATACAACTGTAAACATGGATCCTTCTGCTGATGATTTAGTTGCAATAACTCTTCAAACGGTTAGGGCAGTAAGACAATTTAATGTCGAGCCTAGGGTTGCAATGCTTTCATATTCAAATTTTGGTTCGGTTGAAAAACCTGTACCTATAAAAGTTCGTAAAGCTGTTGAGATTCTCCATAATGGAAACCATGACTTTGTTGTTGATGGTGACATTCAGGCAAATATTGCATTAAATCAAGACTTATTAAAAGAAAATTTCCCATTCTCCGATTTGGTTGGAGGTCCAGCAAATGTTCTAATATTTCCATTTTTGTCAGCCGGAAATATTGCATACAAATTAGTACATGAATTAGGAAAATACGAAGTTATTGGTCCAATTCTTAATGGAATGAAGAAACCCGTACATGTATTGCACATTGGTGCCAGTGTAGAATGTATTGTAAACATGGTTACTGTTGCAGTTGTTGATGCACAGGGAGTTGAGTTGATGAATAAATAAAATAAAACATACTGTTTTATTATTAAATTATAATATTAAATCCCCGTTTGGTAATATATCCAAACGGGGATTTATTTATTGTAAAATAAAAAGAAAATTTATTTACTTTTACCGCTCAATTTTTGACTGACTATTATGTTTGAATTCATTAAAGGTAAATTAATTAATATTACACCGACCTATGCTGTTATTGAGAATAGTGGGATTGGTTATATATTAAATGTTTCATTAAATACCTATACTCAGATTCAAGGGAAAGCTGAATGTCAACTGTTTATTCATCAGGTGATACGGGAAGATGCAAATACATTATTTGGTTTTCTCACTACACAGGAACGTGATATATTCAGACATTTGATAAGCGTATCGGGTATTGGTGCAAATACGGCAAGAGTTATTTTATCATCAATGAATCCTGCTGAAGTTCGTGATGCAATACTTTCAGGTAATGTGGCACAACTTCAAAGTGTAAAAGGGATTGGTGCAAAAACTGCTCAACGTGCAATAATAGATCTAAAAGATAAAATTGGGAAAAGTACTATTGATGCTGATATTTTTTCTTCAACAAGCAATACTATTAAGGAAGAAGCGTTATCAGCATTAGTTATGCTAGGATTCGCAAAAAATACAGCCGGCAAAGTCTTAGATAAGAACTTATTAAAAGAGCCTGATTTAAGCGTTGAAGCATTGATAAAAAGAGCACTTAAACAATTATAGTTTGGTTGCTTTTTTTAATTAACATATGGAATAATCGTAATTAAAGAACTGTTTGGTTTGAGGGGAGTTAACAGATTTATAATATTCATTTTTATAAGCATATTGATATTTGCCATTATATCTAAAAGTAGTGCAAATGTTAACGATAATAAAAAGGAGAATAATTCAGATGAGCTTAGTAATTACTTAAGTTTGGTTGCTGATAGTATTAGCCCTGACACTGGAGATGTTGAACTTGACTATCCTTTCCAGGATGAAAGTAATTATCCCGTAGATAATTTTAATTCCGAAACATCAGGTTTACAGTTAGGACTACCTTCAAATATTACATCCCAAGTTGTATTCGACCCCGTCACCGGTCAATATGTCTTTTCTCAGAAAATAGGTGATATAAATTATCGCTTGCCAAGCTCTATGACAATTGAAGAATATCAGGAATATGAATTTAATAATGCTGTTCATAATTACTGGAGACAAAGAGCAAGAGGCGAAACATTTGCAAATCAAACATCATTGATTCCGAAATTGCATGTTGGAGGTGAAGTATTTGATAGATTATTTGGTAGTAATGTTATCAATATTCAACCACAGGGTGCAGCTGAGCTTATTTTCGGAATCAATATACAGAATACCCAGAATCCTGCACTTCCTGAGAAACTAAGGCGAACAACAACATTTGATTTTCAGGAAAAAATTCAAATGAATGTGACCGGACAGATTGGTGATAAGATGAAAATCCAAACCAATTACAATACCGAATCAACATTTGATTTTGAAAACAAAATGAACCTTCGTTACGAAGGAAAGGAAGATGAGATTGTTCAGGTTGTTGAAGCCGGTGATGTTACACTGCCCTTGTCGGGAACACTAATAACAGGAAGTCAGAGTCTTTTTGGATTGAAAACTGAATTGCAATTTGGGAAATTAAGAATCACTTCGGTTTTCTCTCAGCAAAAAGGCGAATCTTCGGTAATTGAAGTAGAGGGTGGAGCTCAGCTTAGCGACTTTGAAGTACATGCTGATGAGTACGAAGCAAACAGACACTTTTTCCTTTCGCAGTTTTTTAAAGACAGATATGACAAATCATTAAGTACACTTCCAATTATTTCATCAGGAGTTACAATTAATAAAATTGAAGTTTGGGTAACTAACAAAAACGGTAATTTTACAAATGCACGTAACATTGTTGCTTTCCTTGATTTAGGTGAAGGTAAATACGCATCAGCTGCAAATCAGGAATATGGAATGTACCCGGGAAATTCAAATATATTTAATGATGTAGTTGCAACATATAATAGTGCAGCTCCCGAATATCCGGATAATGGATGGAACGATTTATACGAAAAGATGACGACTACATATAGCGGAATTCGTGATGTTAGCCAAGTATCCGCTGTTCTTAGTGCACCTTATTTTGTAAGTAATAATTTTCTTGCAAGTCAGGACTATGAGAAAATTGAAAAAGCCAGACTCTTATCACCGTCGGAGTATACTCTTAATGACAAGCTTGGATATATTTCTGTAAATTCTGCTTTAAATGCCGACGAAGTTTTAGCCGTAGCATACGAGTACACAGTTCTTGGACAAACATTCAGGGTGGGAGAGTTTACATCAGACGGCCCGGCTGACCCTGATGCTTTAATCTTAAAATTATTGAAAGGAACATACTTGTCTCCTACAATAAAATTGCAAACTAATCCGGTTCAAACTCGTAAAAGTCCAACATGGGAATTAATGATGAAAAATATTTATGCCATCGGTGCATATCAAGTTAATCCAAAGGATTTTTCACTAAACGTTATGTACCAAAACGACCTTACCGGAACAGCTCTTAATTATATCTCTGAAGGTCCAACGCCTGAGGATGGAGGAATAAACGGAATGCCTCTTATTCAAGCCTTAAATCTTGATAATTTAAATTCTAATCTTGACCCTTCGCCCGATGGTTTTTTTGACTTTGTAAACGGAATTACAATTAACTCTTCAAACGGTAGAATTATTTTCCCTGTTCGTGAGCCATTTGGAAGTTATCTTCGTGAAAAAATAACAGGCGGGAATCCTGATTTTGATGAGGTGGCAGATAAATATGTTTTTGAAGCACTCTACGATTCAACACAAAGTGTAGCCCGTCAACAGGCTGATAAAAATAAATTTTTCCTTTCCGGAACATATATGTCAGCTTCCGGCTCAGAGATTTCTCTTAATGCTCTCAATGTTCCCGAAGGATCGGTAAAAGTAACTGCCGGAGGTAGACAGTTGACAGAAAACCAGGATTATACGGTTGACTACACTATGGGTAAGGTTACAATTATTAATCAAGGTTTACTTGAATCCGGAACACCAATAAGTATTTCTTTGGAGAGTAATTCAATGTTTAATATACAATCAAAAACTCTTTTAGGTTCTCATTTAAATTATAAGTTTAATAACGATTTTAATATTGGTGCAACAATTCTTAATCTTACCGAACGACCACTTACATCAAAAGTAAATATTGGTGACGAGCCTATTTCAAACACAATATGGGGTTTCGACGGTAACTATAAAACCGATGTTCCTTTATTAACCAAACTGGTGGATAAACTTCCATTTCTCGAAACAAAAGAAATGTCCTCGCTTACTTTGTTTGGTGAATTTGCTCAATTAATACCCGGACATTCAAAAGCTCTTAACAAAAACGGAGTTTCATATATTGATGACTTTGAGGGAAGTAAGACAACAATTGATATAAAGAACTATGGAGCATGGGTTTTGGCAAGTACACCTCAACTGCAACCTGAATTGTTTCCTGAAGGAGGATTGAATAATAATCTAGCCTATGGTTATAACAGAGCAAGATTAGCATGGTACAATATCGATCCTCTTTTCTTAAGAAACAATAGTTCTACTCCAAGTCACATTCAAGATGATGTTGCACAGCAATCATCACATTTTGTAAGAGAAGTGTTTGAAAAAGAGATTTTTCCGAATAAAGAAACACCAAACGGAATACCAACAAATATTGCTGTACTCAACCTTGCTTTTTATCCCGAAGAAAAAGGACCTTATAACTTTGATGTTAATCCGTCTGCATATTCTGAAGGTTTAAAACCGGATAAAAGCGGATTGCTAGACGACCCAAAATCACGCTGGGGCGGAATAATGAGAGAGTTGCAAACAAACGACTTTGAAGCATCAAATATTGAGTTTATAGAATTCTGGTTAATGGATCCTTTTGCCGAAGATGCAGACAGCTCAATGACAGGAGGTAATTTGTATTTTAATCTTGGTAATATTTCCGAAGATATTTTAAAAGATTCGCGAAAAGCATTTGAGAATGGTCTGCCAACCTCTGATACTGATACCGCATATCTTGATTCTACTGCATGGGGACGTATACCCTTAGTACAATCACTTGTTAATGCATTTGACAACAATCCTGCCGGTAGAGTTTATCAAGATGTTGGTCTCGATGGCTTGTCAAGTAAATTTGGTGATGAGCAGAATTACTTTAGCGATTATATGGCTGAGATTGATTCTCTTTATAGCATAGGTGAACTTAGTCAGGAAGCTTATGATGCAGCATTAAAGGACCCCGCAAATGATGACTTTCATTATTTCAGGGGGAGTGATTATGACTCGGCAGAAGTGAGTATTTTGGATAGATATAAGAGGTTTAACGGGCAAGAAGGGAACTCTCCTGCTGCTGAACAATCAACAGAAAGTTACCCCACAACAGCAACTACAATCCCTGATGCAGAAGATATTAATCATGACAATACATTAAGTGAAAGTGAAAGTTATTACCAATATGTTATTCCTATCACATACGAAAATCTTCGTAACAAGCACAAGTATATAAATGATGTTGTTGAATCAACTGTTACATTAGCAAATGGTGAAAAGGGAAAAGTAAAATGGTATCAGTTTAAGGTTCCAATTCATGAACCTGATCAGGTAGTTGGTTCAATATCCGATTATAAATCTATTCGGTTTATGCGTTTATTCCTTAAAGGATTTGAAGAACCGGTTATTATGCGATTTGCAAAAATGGATCTCGTAAGAGGCGAATGGCGTAAGTATGATTTAAGCCTTCGCGGACCTGGTGAATATGAACCTTCGCCACAGCCCGTTAGTGCATTATTCGATATATCGGCTGTTAATATTGAGGAAAATGGTACACGCTCACCGGTTAATTATGTTTTACCTCCCGGAATTACAAGGGTTATTGACCCTACAAATCCACAATTGCGTCAGCTTAACGAACAATCAATAGTGCTTAAAGTAATTGACCTTGAAGATGGTGATGCTCGTGCAGCCTACAGAAATGTCACCATGGATATAAGACAATACAAGCGTCTTAAGATGGAAGTTCATGCCGAAGCTATTGATGCCAACCTTGCCGATAAAGACTTAAGAGTCTTTATTAGAATTGGTTCTGATTATAAGCAAAACTATTACGAGTACGAAGTTCCTTTAACCTTAACCGAGCCGGGTCATTATAACAACGATGACCCCAATGACAGACTTATTGTATGGCCGGATGAGAACCGTATAGATATAGCTCTCGAACAATTTCAAAAAGTTAAACAGCTTAGGAATGATGCAAATAGGATCGACCCCGAAAATGTTACATTAAGTTTACCATATTGGATTTTTGATGATTCAAAATTAGGTGAAGATGGTCAGGCTCATAATAGAGTTCTAATTACAGGTAATCCTAATTTAAGCAATGTCAGAACAATAATGATTGGTATTAGAAATCCAAAAGCAAATTCTGAGTTCTCTGACGAAAATGACGATGGAATGCCAAAGTCAGGAGAGATATGGCTTAATGAATTACGCCTTTCAGACTTTGACGAACAAGGTGGCTGGGCTGCAAATGCAAGAGCAATGGTTAGGCTTGCTGATTTTGGAACTGTTACCCTTTCGGGAAGTACAAGTAAACCGGGCTTTGGAAGTATTGAGAAAAAAGTTGGCGAACGTAGTAAAGTGGAAGTCTATCAGTATGATTTATCATCTAACTTTGAGTTGGGAAGATTCTTTTCAGAGGAATCGGGAGTTCGTATTCCATTATATTTAGGTTTAAGCGAAAATGTAAAAAATCCTGAATATAATCCCCTTGATCCGGATATACCATTTAGAGTAGCCCTTGATAATGCTCCATCAAAACATGATAGAGATTCTATCAAACATGCTTCGCAGGATTATACCAGACGAAAGAGCTTAAATCTTACCAATATTCAAATTAGTAAACAAGGAATGGATAAGCCAAAAATTTACGATATAAGTAATTTCTCGCTTAGCTATTCATATAATGAACTCTTCCAGCGTAATATAACTACTGAATATAACCTACGGAAAACTTACCGGGGAGCTTTAGCTTATAACTTCAGTACTCGACCGAAAAATATAGCACCATTTAAAAAGGCAAGAAGTAAGTTCATGAAATCTAAAGCAATGCGCTTAATTAAAGATTTTAATTTCTATTACTTGCCTCAGCAGATTTCTATTCGGACAGATATTAACAGGGATTATCAAGAAAGTAAGCTACGTAACATCAGTACGTTCCAAACAAATAATGCAGGTGTTATTATACCTCCTACTTATAATAAAAATTTCACATGGGATAGAGATTACAACCTAAAATACGATTTGTCAAGATCTCTAAAGTTAGACTTTTCGGCAACAAACCGTGCAAGAATAGACGAACCCGAAGGCATAGTAGATAAAAAAGGTGACCCTGATATTTACAAAGTATGGAAAGATTCTATTTGGGGAAATCTTATGAGTTTTGGTCGTACAACTCAGTACCATCAACTCATAAATGCAAACTGGAATGTACCAATCAATAAACTTCCTTTATTGAGTTTTATCACAATGTCAGCTCGTTATAATGCAACATATGACTGGATTGCAAGCCCAATATTGGTTGATACAATAAATCTTGGTAATACAATTAAAAACAATTCAACAGGACAATTAAATCCTCAGATAAATTTACTAACACTTTACAACAAGGTCCCATACCTGAAGATGATTAACCAAAAATACGGCAAAAGCCGTGGAAGAGGTCGTGGAGGTAGTAGAGGTAAAAGTACAAGAGGCCAAAAAGGAAAAGGTAAAGATTCGCAGAAAGATGATGAAACAACCGAACATGTTGAGTTTACTAAAGAGGGATTGACGTTTAAAGCTAATGTGCCAAAGGCGATTAATCACCAATTGGAAACAGAGGATGTTCAGGCAACAGCATATGACTCTTTGGGAAACAGAATATTTGGTCAACAAAAAATTATTAACGAAAACCGGATAACATATAAGCTTGAGAAAGATTATAAGAATGTTAGGATACTTGTAAAAGGTAGGAAAAAGAAAAGGCCAAATTATTTAAAAATTATCCTTGAGAGAAGTTTGAGTATGATGATGGGAATTAAAAATGTTTCTTTGTCCTACTCAGTTGCAAATGGAACAATCCTTCCGGGCTTCTTACCAACTTCAAATATTTTTGGTAATGATATGGTAAATGGAACAATGGCACCGGGCATTCCTTTTGTACTTGGAGTGCAAAATAAAAAATTTGCTCTTAATGCAGCCGAAAACGACTGGCTCTCTGATGACCCTATGCTAAACTCACCTTATGTGATGAATTCATCGGAAACATATAATTTCAGAAGTTCTATTGAACCTTTAAGTGGTATGAGATTAGACCTTACTGCAAATAGAACTTTCTCCGAGAACACATCTGAGTTTTATATCCCTGATTCACTTGGTAATTTTACAGCCATGAATAAAAAAGTTTCAGGAACTTTTACTATGACAGTTGGAACCTGGGGAAGTGCATTTGAAAAGCTAGGTGAAAACTATTCTTCGCCTGTTTTCGACCAATTTAAGAATAATAGGATAACAATAGCTAAACGCCTTAGAGATGAGAGGATAGCAAGTGGTGACCCGGATTACAGCGGAGCTACTGTAGCCGAAACAGGATTCCCCGACGGATATGGTCCTACATCTCAGGAAGTTCTAATTCCTGCATTTTTGGCGGCTTATGGAGGTATTAGTCCAAAGTTAATATCATTAGATGTATTCCCTTCAATATTAAGTATTAAACCAAATTGGAGGTTAACATGGGATGGATTGTCAAGAGTTGATTGGATTAAAAAATATTTTAAAACTATTTCAATTGGACATACCTACAGGTCAACTTATAGTGTTGGCTCATATAATACAAATCTGAATTTTATTGCAAATGAAGACGGATTGTCTACAACACGTGATTTGCTGGAGAATTATCTTCCTCAGCGAGAGATAAATTCAGTTTCGATTAATGAGCAATTTAGTCCTTTGTTAAATGTTGACATGACATGGAATAATAGTCTTACAACCAAAGTTGAACTAAAAAAGACAAGAAACCTTACTCTAAGCTTCTCGAACCAACAACTTACCGAGGTAAGAAGCCAGGAATATATTATTGGTGCAGGTTATCGTATATCTGATCTTGAGATATTTGTCGGACAGAAAAAATTCAAATCTGATCTCACTATACGTGTAGATTTATCTTTGCGTGATAATTGGACTATTTTACGACAACTGACTGATGTACCCGACCAAATTACTTCCGGACAAAGTATTCTATCGGTAAAAACTAATGCCGATTATGTTTTAAGTGACAGGTTTAATCTGCGCTTCTTTATTGATTTTTCAAGAAATAAACCTTTTGTTTCGCTTAGTTACCCTACTTCAACAACAAGCATCGGTTTTAGCGTAAGGTTTACTTTAGCAGGATAATGTTTTATTAAATGATTATTGTTTATTGATTATTGTCTATTGATTAATCCGGATATTCAAAAAAATTGAGCTCAGGTAATTATCTAAATGCAATCGGCATCAGGCATCATATCCGAATTTCTTTATATCTGATTCATTGTCCCGCCAGTCCTTTTTAACTTTTACTCTCATCTGCAAAAAAACCTTTTTGTCAAAAAACTCTTCAATATCAAGACGAGCCTGTGTTCCGACCTTTTTTAACATTCTACCGTTTTGACCGATTAGTATTCCTTTTTGCGAATCGCGAATAACATATATTACTACTTCAATTCTTATTAAATCTTTAGTTTCCTTGAACGATTCAACCTCAATTTCAACAGAGTAGGGGACTTCCTCTTTATAGTTAATGAGTATTTTCTCGCGGATTATTTCCGAAACAAAAAAGCGTTCCGACTTATCGGTCAGTTCATCTTTTGGATAAAAAGCAGGACCCTCGGGTAATAGCTCTAATATCCTATCGAATATAATTCCAAGCTGAAAGTTTCTTTTAGCCGATATTGGAATTATTTCTGCCTTTGGTAATAACTCTTTCCATTGATCAATTAATGCCACAACTTCCTCTTGTGTTGATAAATCAATCTTATTAATTAGTAAAATTACAGGAACGTCTGCTTGTTTAATCCTTTCAAGATACTCTTCATTTTTATCAAGTTTCTCAACAATATCGGTAACGTAAAGTATTACGTCGGCATCTGTTAGTGCAACATTAATAAATTTCATCATCGACTCTTGCAACTTATACTTTGGCTTAATAATTCCGGGAGTATCTGAATAAACAATCTGAAAATCATCGCCACTTACAATACCCATTATACGGTGTCGTGTGGTTTGCGACTTTGAAGTAATTATTGATATTCGTTCACCAACAAGCTTATTCATTAAAGTTGATTTCCCAACATTCGGGTTTCCAAGTATATTTACAAATCCTGATTTATGTGTCATTACAATTTCAAATTTATTTAGCTTGCAAAGTTAACTGATAATTTCGATATCTGTATTGTTTAAGATTTCTTTCAATAATTCTGGATATACACATATTTTCCTCTTTCTAAATATATTTCTTTATTGCTATATGTTTTTATAATTCATATAAACAAAATGAGATAGTAATTGTTACAAGGAAAGTGAATCTATAAGATAAAACAAAATGTGTATCTTTGTAAGATAAATATTCGCAGACAATTTTTACATATAAACTTAATATTAACTAACAAATAAAAATTATTATGGAAAATTATGCAGACCAATTTATGGACTTAGTCGTTCAGTATGCACCAACACTTGTTTTAGCTATTGTTGTCCTTATCGTTGGATTATGGATTATCAAAGTAATTGTTAATAGCATAGCAAAACTAATGAAAAAAAGAAATGTTGACGAATCCTTACAGCCATTTCTAAAAAGTTTAATTGCTGCTATTTTAAAAATCTTACTAATTATTTCGGTTGTAAGCATGGTAGGTGTTGAAATGTCATCATTTGTTGCAATTCTTGCTGCTGCAGGTTTTGCTATTGGTATGGCTTTATCAGGAACTTTACAGAACTTTGCCGGCGGAGTAATGATATTAATCTTCAAGCCTTTTAAGGTCGGCGATTTTATCGATGCTCAAGGACATATGGGGATAGTTAAGGAAATTCAGATTTTCAACACTATTCTTAAAACTCCCGACAACAAAACTATCATTCAACCAAACGGACCATTATCAACAGGTTCAATGGTTAATTTCTCAACAGAAGAGAATCGCCGTGTTGATTTTACTTTTGGCATTGGATATACAGATGATATTGATAAGGCAAAAGCAGTTTTAAACAGACTAATTGCAGCTGATTCAAGAATATTTAAAGACCCTGCTCCTTTTGTGGCAGTATCCGAACTTGCTGATAGTTCTGTTAATTTTGCTGTTCGTGTATGGGCAAAAGCATCAGATTATTGGGGTATCTTCTTTGACATGACAGAAGCAGTTAAAAAAGAATTCGATAAGGAGAAAATTTCGATACCTTATCCACAAACAGATGTACACGTTATAAACGAATAAAACAAAACACACAATTAAAAACAATTAAAATGAGAAAAATCGTATCAATATTGGCTGTTGTAATATTTAGTATTACTCTAGCTTATAGCCAGGATGAAGTAAAAGACGGTTGGAAAAAAGGCGGAATGGGTTCAATTAGTTTTTCGCAAGTCTCGCTAACAAACTGGGCTGCAGGTGGCGAAAACTCTGTATCAGGTAATTTATTATTTAGTGCCTTTGCAAATATGACAAAAGGTAATATTACATGGGACAATAACTTTGACTTTGCTTATGGTATTTTAAAGCAAGGCGATAAGTCGATGCGCAAAAGTGATGATAAACTTGAGTTTTCTTCAAAATTTGGCAAGCATGCTTTCAAGAGTTGGTATTATTCAGGTTTATTAAACTTCAGGACACAGTTAAGTCCCGGATATGAATATGCAGACTTACAGGAAAATGATGTGTTAATTTCTAAACTTCTTGCACCGGGTTATTTTACAGTTGCAGCAGGTATGGATTATAAACCTAATGAGAGTTTCTCTGTTTTGATAGCTCCTTTAACGGGGAAAGTTACAATAGTTAATGATACTGCATTATCTGTTGCATACGGAGTTGATGCCGGACAAACAATTAGAAATGAGTTTGGTGGTTTTGTTAAAATTAGTTTGAAAAAAGAATTAATGGAAAATGTGAATTTCCAGACAAAACTTGACCTGTTCTCTAATTACCTTAACAATCCTCAAAATATTGATGTTAACTGGGAAGTTTTAATTGCAATGAAGATTAATAAATATCTTACTGCAAGTCTTTCAACAACACTCTTATACGATGATGATATTAATATTTTGGATGCTCAGGGAAATTATGGCCCAAGAATTCAGTTTAAAGAAGTTTTTGGGGTAGGTTTATCGTACAATTTCTAAAGTATTTTTCAGATTATAAAAAAAAGCTTCGCTCTTGCGAGGCTTTTTTTTTGTCAGTAGGGTATCTTAATTACTTCGCCTTATGTATTAAATAGATGTATTAATGGCTTTGTGATAGTTTAATTATCAATGGGGACAATATAGACCAAATATTTTAATATTATCTCCAAGGCTTAATCCTTTTCAGTAGAATCCATCAAAAGCCGAGCCGGCACAAATGTACAATCTATATGAATAATAACAATCTTGCATAATTGCAGGACAGATATTGTATTGTCTAAATCAAAAACTAATAGATAAATGATTGAACAAATAGTTAAAATAATAAAATTAATCCATATTAATTGCAGAAAAAAATCATTCCAACAGAAATGTTGCCTATGCCACAGCACTAACAAGTTTCCCAAACACCCTTACATTTTAAGTATTACCCCTAAGTGTTAAGTCGAGAATAAAGTTTCGGTTAAGACAAAGTTATTTTTTGTGTTTTGTAAAATTAGAAAAAGTAAGCATAGCCGTAGCTATGTGAGTCTTTTTAGAATGAAGCAAAACCGAAAAAGAACAAGTATTCGGGCGTAAGTTTATGCTTGATTTAACACTAGTATCCGGATCAGTCAACAATGCATTCATCTCTGGCCTATCGGCGAGACGAATGCTTAGTTGTTGTGCTTTCGTTATTACTTCATTGGTTCAGCCCAGTCGGAATTTCTAACAAAAACTGTATATTGAATGTATGGTTTCCCTTTATCATTCATTTCAAAAATATCCGTTACGGGAAGTAACTGAATTGTAGTATTTAGTCTGCTTGAACCAGAATATGGATTGTTTGCACTATTCATTTTAATAAATGATTTCTGATTTTCTTCGGTCGCCCGCTTTAAGTCTTTAATCCCATAAATATACATTAAGAGAACATTGTCCGCTGATACAGGCATTCTTGTATATTTTCCTTGATCTCTCATAAATTCAGGAAGGTTATTGCTTGGCATTATCATATAACTATCATTCATTAAAAAATTAATGGATAGGATTTTATTTTCTAAGCCTAAATCCGATTTTCTAATTTGAGAAGCTAAGGGGTGTCTCCCGTTCACCCTATATTGGAAAATATGATAAAGTCCAAAATACCCATAGGATTTCTTGCTATTCAATCCGTATATATTATAAAGTTCCTTGAAGTTTTGAAACATTACTGATTCTCTATTTGTTTTATTTTCAACATAATTTAGATTTCTTGATAAATGATCTAAAATAAAT
>JANTGP010000025.1 GCA_024762835.1 Bacteroidota bacterium | reverse complement strand
AATAGAAAAGAAAAACCGCTTCCAAAGTTTTATAAACTCAATAATTACATTACTTATAGGGTTAGATCGGGCGATTATCTCGGTAGAATTGCCAGAAAATTTCATGTAGGTGTCAGTAAGATAAAACGATGGAATCATCTTAGATCCAATAGGTTGAGGATTGGGCAAAAACTCAAGATTTATTCGCGATATGCAGTGGCAACCAGTAGCAAAAGAAGTAGCCAAAAGAAGCATAAAGCCAAAAAAATAAAGACTCCGCATGGCAAATATATCACTTATCAAGTCAAAGAAGGAGATACGCTGTGGAATATTACGCGCAAATATAATATCAGTATCGATCAAATTGTTTCTTGGAATAAAATAAAGGCCAGTAGCAAATTAAAACCGGGAATGAAACTAAAAATATATAAAGTTAAGAGTTGATTTTTAAACGCTTAATGATTAATTATAAAACATAAACAATGAAGAAAATAATTATTCCTTTATTAATGCTGATATTTTTGTGGCAGTCTTGTTCGGATGATAATAGTGCAAAATTGTTGCCCGAATCTAATGGGCGTACCCATGATATTTTGGTCATAATGGATAATCAAGACTGGAAAAAGGAGCTGGGTGATAGTATTAGAAAGTATTTTGCTGCTGAATATACCGATTTACCTCAGTCTGAACCTGTTTTTACTTTGCACCAAGCTGCTCCCGACTTGTATAACGGTATTTTTAAAGTTATTAGAAACGTCATTGTGGTAAAGACCGGTGATCATCCCGGTGTACGGACCTACACAGATAGATATGCTTCACCGCAGTTGATTACGGTTTTTGAAGCAAAAAACAAAGAGGAATTAAAAAAACTCATTAGCCAAAATGCACTAAAAATTCTTAAGAAATATGCTGTTTCAGAGATTGTCAATCAACAAAGATTGCATCGAAAATCCTTGCGGAATAATGAAGATATTGAAAAAGAATTTGGCATAAAAATAGATATTCCGGACTTCTTTAACTTGGTTGATCATAAAAAAGGATTTATGTGGTTCAGACGTGATCTTAAAACGGGGGAGGAAGACCTTGTTTTTTATGAAGTAAAATTAAAAGATTCATTAAGTTTTAGTCCTGATGAAGTTACTTGTTACAGAGATTCTATCGGAATGAAATTCATACCCGGACCAACTGACGGTACTTATATGAATTCATACACCGACTTGTCGCCTTCACAAGAAATAACGGAATTGGGTGATCATAAAGCTATAGAAACCAGAGGTTTGTGGAATATTCAGAATGATTTTATGGGTGGTCCTTATATCAATTACAATATTTTGGATAAAAAACACAACAGAATTTTAGTTGCGGAGGGTTTTGTTTATGCACCCGCCAAAGACAAAAGAGATTATATAGTGCAATTGGAATCCATATTAAAAACAATCAAATTTAAAGACTAATAATTTTAGTAGAGAAGTAATGTACAAAAAAAAGAGGAAAATTAATTTTCCTCTTTTTTTGTATCTTTTTCTTTGTCGTCTTCGTCAGTTGCCTTTTTAAACTCTTTAATGCCTTTCCCTATCCCACTCATTAGTTCGGGAATCTTTTTACCGCCAAAAAGTAATAGGATAATTACGGCTATTAAAATCAATTGTTGTGGTCCAATCACACCTAAGGGCAATATATAAGCAGTCATAATAAGTCTCTTTTAAATTATGACACGAAATTAATGCATATTTTTTAATAATAGAAATAAAATTTGATTTATTTTTGCTTATCAGTGATTTATATCAATTGATGTGAAAAAACATAATAAATTTGTCCTTGTCTGAAAAGAATTATATAGAAATGTATCAACGAAAAATAAATTAAAAAACATGAAAAATCTTCATTTAGTTTTGAGTATGCTTAGCCTTTTTGTAGCGATAAATATTCAAGCACAAAAAATCGAAATCCCCAAATCATATTCTAATATAAAATATGTAAAGGGACAAATGGGCATTGTCAATGACAAACAGTTTTATCCTGAAGAACTGTCAAATCCCATTTATACCTATACAAATATTGTAGATGCCTTTGTTACCGGTTCGGAAGAGGGCATTACGATAGATTTTAAAAATCCAAAAATTAAAGGTCATGTAGATTATGGTTTAATCAAAATGAGAAATGTAAAATTTCCGTTACCGGTTTATTTTAAAAAAAATGCTAAAATAAAAGAGGGTAAAGCTTTTATAAAATTGACCAAATTAGCAGGAGTTTACGATTATACCAATTGGGAAAAATCCAAAAAACTGCGTTTAGGTTATCGCTTGATCAATGAAAAAGGACAAACTATTTATGATGGAAGACTAAACTTGAAAGTAGATGAAGGTGGTAATTTTAAGAAAGATATCAGTGTTATAGAAGGACCTTATATCAATCAATTACAAGCAGATGGATGTGTTATTTCCTTTAAAACGGATGAAGCGGTGATGTCACAAATCAAGATTGATGGACAGGTTTACTCGGATATTGTTCCACAAACCAATCACGAGATAAAAGTAAGCGGACTTAAACCGCAAACTTCCTATAATTATCAACTTATCTATGAAGATTGGCAAGAACATTATCAATTTACTACCGCACCACTCAAAGGATGTCGTAGCCCTTTTAGCTTTGCCTATGCCTCTGATAGTAGAGCCGGAAAAGGTGGCGGTGAACGCGATTTGTATGGTGTAAATGCTTATGTGCTTAAAAAAATGGTCATGTTTGCTGATTATAAAGGTGCTGCTTTTATGCAGTTTACAGGTGATTTAATGACCGGTTATAACGGAAGTAACGACAAACAAAATTTACAATTGCTCAATTGGAAACATGCTGCTGGAAATTTTTGGCATTACAAACCGATGTATGTAGCCATGGGTAACCACGAGTCTATTGAACGCATTTTTAAACGTACGGATTATAAAGGACATTCTTATTACCTGGGACACCTGTTTGTTGATAAATTTCCTTTTGAAAAATATAGTGCCGAAAAAACATTTGCCGACAATTTTTGTTTGCCTGTTAGTGATTTAAAATCAGAAGATAATAATAAATATGACCCTTCAAGGAAATCGATAGATTTTCCTTCATATAAAGAAAATGTCTATGATTATACTTATGGAAATTTGGCTATGTTGGTGATGAACTCCAATTATTGGTATGCATCTTCTACTAAAGATATTCCATTGACTTCCGGTAATGTACATGGCTATATAATGGACAATCAGTTGGAATGGTTGCGAAAAAAAATTGCACAATATGAAGCAGATAAGGATATCGATCATATCATGGTTACTTTTCATACCCCTGCTTTTCCCAATGCAGGACACGCAGGTGATGATATGTGGTATGACGGCCAAAATAAAGTGAGACCTTATATTGCCGGTAAGCAGGTTGAAGAAGGCATTATTGAACGTCGTGACCAAATTCTGGACATCTTGGTGAACCATAGCAAGAAATTTGTCGTGTTATTATGTGGCGATGAACACAATTATAGCCGTCTTACGGTAACCAACAACACACCTATTTATCCTGAAAATTGGAAAGGTAAAAAATTACATTTTAGCCGAGCCTTTAAACAAATAACCAATGGAAGTGCCGGAGCGCCATATTATTCTTTGCAAAAATTGCCATGGAGTAAAAGTGTAAAAAAATTCTCAACCCTTCATGCTTTAATGTTGTTCAAAGTAGATGGACAACACATTGATATGGATGTCATCAATCCGGATACCTTTGAAAAAATCGAAAATGTTCGTTTGAAATAATTTAACTAAATTATGTAGCTAAGTTTGTAGGTGTTTGCTTACAAACTTAGCAATTTATACTATTCTTTTATGAAACCTCTATATTTTTTAGCACTTATGCTATTTTTTTCTTGCGGACAACAAGTCACAAAGAAAACTAATCGTACCAAAGAAATTACTTTCACAAAACAAGGAAGTTTGCAAATTTTGGACAGTTTAAATCAGCCAAAAGCACGATTTGATATTGAACTTGCCACCGATGAATACGCCAGACAAACCGGATTGATGTATCGCAAATCTATGAAGGATAGCCAAGCGATGTTGTTCATTTTTGAAGATGAGGCACCCAGATATTTCTATATGAAAAATACCTATATTCCTTTAGATATTATCTACATAAACGGACAAAATAAGATTGTGAGTTTTGCAAAAGACGCAAAACCCCTAGATGAAACCGCCTTGCCATCGCATAAAGCGGCAAAATATGTTTTGGAGATAAAATCCGGATTGGCGGATCAATATCATCTGGCTGTAAATGACAAAGTTTTGTGGCAAAGGAACTAAGGATTAAAAATACTTAACAGGACGACAACGTTTTGTTCTTTTAGAAAAATCATAACGAATCATAAATTCATGTGAGCCACTGCTTTCGTGTCTTAAGTCTGATAAAGTATAGTCATAAGCATACCCAATAGACATTTGCGGGCTGGCATAAAATTCAAATATGCCAACTAAGGCATCTTGCATGCGATATACAAATCCCAACCCCCATCTATAATGGTATAAATTGACACCTAAATCAAAAGAGACAGGAGCATTGGGGGTAAATTTTACAACGGCTGTGGGTTTTACTTTTACAATTTCATCCAAATCAAAAACATATCCGGTCGTCAAAAAGTAATGTCTTACCAATTTGGATTCGCCTACAATTCTAGGATTTAAACTGGATTCTAACAGTCTTGGTGCAGAAATGCCTAAATAAAAATTATAATTGTAATAATACATTCCGACTCCTACATTGGGCACAAAGTAATTGGTCAAATTGTAAATGCTAGGGTCATTGTGTTGATATGGATCTTTATCGGTTAGGTCTAAATCAATGACATGAAACCCACCTTTTAATCCAAAACTTAATCTGGAATCAAAATCGATATCGATTTGATAAGAGTAATCGGCATAAAACATCATTTGATGAAGGGGGCCGGCATTGTCATTAATAGCGGTCAACCCCAGTCCCATGTTTTTTGAAACCGGGCTATGGATCGAAAAGGTTTGCGTTTTAGGTGCATCATCTATGCCAACCCACTGCATTCTGACCAGTCCGGTCATCACAAAACCTTCTTTAGTTCCCGCGTAGGCAGGATTTAGAATCATGGGGTTATTTGCATATTGAGAATACATTGGGTCTTGTTGTCCAAAAAGCTTTAATTGTCCTAATAAAACAAATGCTATGATGATGAGTTGATTAATTTTTATCATGTTTCTTGTACTTCTTATTTGTATGTTTAATAATCCAATTACCTATTCAAATAGATGGAGCCGGTATATGTTTTCTCGTGTTTTTTGATACCTAAATCGATTACATAATAATATACGCCAACAGGTAATTTCTTGTCCTCTTTATTGTATTTTCCATCCCAGTAATTGTCAGTATTATTGTAGCCGGAAGTTTGGAAAACCAATCCGCCCCAACGGTTATAAATCTTAACAGCGCTATTAGGGAAGCTTTCAATACCAAGTATTCTAAAGAAGTCGTTAAGTCCATCACCATTTGGCGTAAGAATTTCGTAAATCATAATATTTGGCGTAATGACTACCGTAGGATCATCAGGTTCTCCATCGTTATCTGGATCGATATCGTCAAAATTAGTAGGATCATCGGATATGTCAGTGACATAATTACCCGAAGGATCAATTCCGGTAACGGTTGCCGTATTGATTACATAACCTCTGGCAATATCGGCTAATGTAATGTAATAAGTCCCGTAAAAAGTAGTACTATTTTGTTGTTGTGCACCCAATACAATATGACCGGGATTTACATCGATAAGCGGGTCATCTACAGTGATTTCGGTCATGGTGACATTACATCTGTTGATAACCGTAAACGTATATGTAACAGTTTCACCAATGTCTGCAAGGGCATCACCATTTTCATCGTTAAAATGTCCTTCTTTGAGGAGTATAAGATCGGCATGTTGCGGTATGATGGTTTTGGTAATATCATCGGGCTCGCCATCTCCTTCAATATCGATATCTGCCGGATTGGTAGGATCGTCAGAAACATCCGATACGACATTGTTTTGTGGATCGGTACCGTAAACAATGGCTCTGTTTTCTACGTAACCCAAATCAATCATACTTTGCGTTAAAGGATATTGTGCGGTAAATATCCATATTTCACCTTGTCCTAATTGATTATTTCCATCAACGTCTCCACTGATATAGGTAATAGGATTGGTAATCAGTGGATCTTGAATATTGATATTTGATATATTTTGATTTCCTGCATTCCTTACTTCAAAAGTGTAGATAATATTATCTCCGGGCATTGGACAAATAGGATGGGTGGTTTGTATTGTACCTATTTTTGTCAAGGTTAAGCCTGAACTTTTTTGGATATGTGTAATGGTTGGATCATCATCGCCAACCGGAGATTGTGGATCGGTGTCATCTGAGATATCCGAATAAACTTGACCGTTAAAGTTAGTCGAAATAGTTGCAGAATTATTTACAAATCCATTATCAATATCCGCTTGTGTAACAGAATGGATGGCTGTAATGCTTGCAGTTGTCCCGGGTGCAAGACTTGGTACCGGATTTCCTGTTAACAACAATGCATTCGGGTCATCAACGACCATATTGGTTAACGTAACATTACCCGAGTTGGTAACGACAATATTATAGTTGATAACATCGCCAACATTCATTACTTGTGCAACATAATTTAACTGGTCATCTTTGGTTAATGAGAAGTCAATGGTTTGGTTTATAAACGTAAGCGTAGGGTCGTCCGGTCCGGATGGTGAATTGACATCGGCATCATCCGATAAATCGGTAACAATTATATTACCAAAATTGGTTTCACCCGAGACGGAGTTACTGATAACACCGGCATCAATATCTGCTTGCGTTACAGTGTGTGTTGCATTCAGCACAACCGATTCGCCAACTGCTAAACCTGAAATAATATTGCTTCCTGTAAATTGAGCATTCGGGTCTGTTAGGGTAATATCATCGGTAATTGTTACATTTCCGGTATTGGTCACCACGATGGTATAATTTATAACATCACCGGCAAACAGATTGTGTTCCATATACAAAAGTCCATCATCTTTTTCTATTGTAATTTCAGGTGTTTGAACCAGATTTGTAATGGTTGGATCATTCAGCCCAATAGGTGAACCGGGGTCTGTATCATCAGAAATATCGGTGTAAGTATGTCCGTTAAAATCTGCTGAAGCCAAAGCGGAATTGCTAACAAAACCGGCATCTAGATCGGCTTGTGTCACGGCATGCGTAGCAACGACAGTAGCGGAAGCATTTGGCGCAAGGTTTAACACAGGATTACCACTAATTACATTGGCATTTGCATCCGTTACATTAACAACATTGAAGGTAACATTTCCGATATTGGTAACGACAATGTGATAGGTAATCACATCGCCAATCGTCATATTTTGTGCCAAATAAGGTAGTTGATCATCTTTAGTAGCTACAATATTGGGTATTTGTAAAATGTGTGTAATGGTCGGGTCATTATCACCATTGGGTGCACCAACATCTGTGTCATCAGAAGTGTCATTGTAGGTTATGCCATTAAACTGTGTGTTGGCAAATGCGCTATTTACTATTTCTCCGGCATCTATATCGCTTTGGGTTACCTGATGTGTTGCATTTATGATTGACAATTGTCCGGGCGCTAGGTTCGGAATGGTATTTCCGCCACTTATATTGGCATTGTTATCCGTTACAATAATATTATGTAAAGTAACATTTCCGGTATTGGTCACAATAATTTGATAGTTTACCAAATCACCAAGTGCTAAATTTTGAGGTGTATAATCTAATTGGTCATCTTTGGTTACAATCAAGTCAGGTGATTGCGTAATATGCGTGATGGTCGGATCATCTGCTCCACCAGGAGAGGCAGAATCTAAATCATCAGATATATCCGAAACAGTTTGCGTGCCAAAAGACGTACTTGCGGTTGCACTATTGCTAATTTGTCCGGCATCTATATCTGCTTGCGTTACATCATGTGTGGCTGTAACAATAGCAGTTTCACCCGGTTGCAATATCGCAATGGGGTTACCACTCAATATATTGGCATTTGGATCACTGACATTGATGTTGGTCAAAGTCGTGTTGCCGGTGTTGGCTACAACTATTTGATAATTAATTGTATAACCAACCGTTAAATTTTGATTGGTATAAGCCAATTGATCATCTTTGGTTACGGTTAGTTCCGGTTTCTGTAAGATATATGTAATGGTAGGATCATCATTTCCGGCGGGGGAAGATACATCCGTGTCATCTGAGATATCTGTAATATCTTGATTGTTAAAGGCCGTAATACCTGAAGCAGAATTGCTTACAAAACCTGTATTGATATCGTCTTGAGTAAGCGTATGGGTAGCTGTCAAAGTAACTGTTTGTCCGGGGAATAAATTGGGAATATTATTTAAACCCGAAATTTGAGCGTTATTATCCGTAATAACCACATTATGGAGTACAATGTTTCCGTCATTTGTTACATTTATCGTGTAGGTAATAACATCATTTTCATGCATAATTTGTGGTGCGTAGGGTAGTCCGTCATCTTTTGCAATTACAAAACTTGGATTTTGTGTTAATAAGGTGATGGTTGGATCATCATGGCCTGCCGGTGAGTTAGGATCGGTGTCATCGGATAAATCTGTATAAGTTTGTCCATTAAAATCACCTGCAGCCATGGCAGAATTAGAGATACTTCCTGCATTCAAATCGTCTTGTGTTACAATATGCTGTGCAACAACGACTTGTGAAGTGTTCGGCAATAGGTTTGTAATGGGGTTACCACTCACAATATTTGCATTGTTGTCAGATACATTGATCAGACTAAATGTGGTATTTCCGGTATTGGTAACTACAATTCTGTAAGTGATAATATCACCCACTTGTTTATCTTGCGCTGTCATGGCGAGTTGGTCATCTTTTGTGACTTCTAATCCGGGCATTTGAATAATATGCGTAATGGTTGGATCATCGTCACCTGATGGTGCATATAAATCCGTGTCGTCAGACAAGTCAGATAATGTGATACCGTGATATTGAACAGAAGCCAAGGCTGCATTAGAAATCTCGCCGGCATCAATATCTGCTTGGGTTACGGCATGTGTTGCTTCTATGATTACCGTTTGAGCAGGGGCTAAGTCTGCTATAACGCTACTTCCGGTAATATGTGCATTGTTGTCACTTACTTGAACGTTATGCAAACTTACATTACCTGTGTTTTTTACAAAAATTTGGTAGGTGATAATGTCACCAACATGTAAGTTTTGCGGTGCATAAGCCATTTGATCGTCTTTGGTGACAGTGAGGTCAGCCGTCTGTGCAATATGTGTAATGGTCGGATCATCATTACCTACAGGCGAATCTGGATCGGTATCGTCTGAATCATCAGTAACGCTATGTCCATTAAATCCTGTTTGTGCAGTAGCAGAGTTGCTAATGAAACCGGCATCGATATCTGCTTGTGTTACTTCATGGGTGGCAATTACTGAGCTGGTGTCACCGGGTGCAAGCGTTACAATAGGTGTGCCACTCACAATATTAGCATTTGCATCAGTTACATCTATATTGCTTAAGGTTACATTTCCTGTATTGGTTACATTAATTTGATAGGTAATAATGTCTCCAACTGATAAATTTTGGTCAGTATAAGCCAGGTTATCATCTTTGGTAACCGTTAATTCCGGATGCCTGATAATATGTGTAATGGTCGGATCATCGTTACCATTTGGTGAATTAACATCCGTATCATCTGATATATCTGTATAATCAACATTGTTAAATGATGTGATACCACTAACCGAATTACTCACTTCTCCATTATCAATATCTGTTTGTGTGATAACGTGTGTAGCCGTAACGGTTTGAGTCTCATTAACCGATAAAGAAGCAATGAAATTGGTACTTCCCGGTATGCTTGCATTATTGTCAGTTAAAGTTATATCATGCAAACTGACATTACCGTTATTGCTTACATTGATGTTGTAATTGATTACATCTCCAACAACCAAGTTTTGTAAACCGTAGTCCAATCCATCATCTTTTGTAATGACGAAACTAGGTGTTTGAACAAGGAATGTTATAGTCGGGTCATTATCACCAACCGGTGAAGATGAATCTGTATCGTCAGAAAGCTCGCTATATGTTTGTCCGTTAAATTCTGTAGATGCTGTAGCCGAATTTACTACTTTGCCGGCATCTAAGTCTGCTTGGGTTATGGCATGGGTAGCTATAACGGTTGCTGTAGATCCGGGTACAAAATTAACAATAGGATTGCCACTGATAATATTGGCATTGTTATCGGATACATTCACCAAGTTTAAAGTTACATTTCCGGTATTGGTGACTTCTATTCTGTATGTAATAGTGCTGCCAATGTTCATATTTTGTGCCGTATAAGGTAATTGGTCATCTTTTGTAACGACCAATCCGGGTGATTGGATAATATGCGTAACAGTAGGATCATCCGCTCCAGATGGAGAAGACAAATCGGTGTCATCAGACAAATCTGTTATGCTAACACCGTTGTATTGTACGCTTGCCAAAGCAGCATTAGAAATTTCTCCTGCATCAATATCGGCTTGGGTTACGGTATGTGTTGCCGTAAAGGTAACTATTTCTTGAGGCGCTAAAGTGGCAATACTGCTTGTTCCTGTAATCGAAGCATTGTTGTCTGAAAGCAATACGTTATTTAAAGTGACATTTCCTGAGTTTTCAACTGAAATAACATAGTTGATAACATCACCCACACTTAAATTCTGAGGCGAATAGGCCATTTGGTCATCTTTGGTAACCGTTAATTTAGCCAATTGCGTGATATGCGTAATGGTTGGATTGTCATTTCCTGAGGGTGAATTGGGATCGGTATCATCCGAGAGATCTGATATGGTATTGCCATTAAATTCAGTAGTAGCAGTTGCACTGTTGCTAACTTGTCCGGCATCCATATCTGCTTGTATTATTTGGTGTGTTGCCATCACATTTCCACTTGCACCGGGTGCTAGGGATGCGATTGGTGAACCACTTATTATAGTAGCATTGTTATCGCTTACATCAATATTGGTGAGTGTTGTATTACCATTATTGGTAATGGTAATTTGATAGGTAATCAAATCGCCTACAGATAAATTTTGATTGGTGTAGGGGAGTTGATCATCTTTTAACACTTCTAATTGAACGGCTTGATTGATATGTGTAATAGTTGGATCATCATCACCGGCTGGTGCATTTACATCCGCATCATCAGAAATATCAGTAATGTCATTTCCGTTAAAAGTTGTTATGCCCGATACGGAGTTGCTGACAAATCCGGCATCGATATCAGCTTGTGTAACAGTATGCGTAGCCGTAACCGTTACAGTTTGGTTTACATCTAAGAAGCTTATAAAGTTGGTGCTTCCGGGAATGCTTGCATTGGCATCTGTTAAAGTGATGTTATTAAGTGCTACGTTTCCATTATTGGTCACATTTATGCTATAGGTGATATTATCGCCTACACTCAAATTGTGTATGCCGTAATCCAGTCCATCATCTTTTGTGATGATAAAACTCGGGTTTTGTGACAAGGTTGTAATGGTTGGGTCATCATTTCCTAAAGGTGAATTGCTATCGGTATCATCTGATAAATCAGAATATGTTTGTCCGTTAAATACAGTGGAAGCTGTGGCAGAATTACTAATAATACCGGCATTCAAATCCGACTGTGTGATGCTATGTGAAGCTATGACCGTAGCGGTTGCGCCGGGGGGCAAATTGGTGATTGGATTACCACTGATAATACTAGCATTATTATCGGAAACATTGACGAGATTTTCAGTTACATTACCTGTATTGGTGACTAAAATACGGTAGGTAATTACATCACCGACACTCATGTTTTGAGCTGTGTATGGTAATTGATCGTCTTTTGACAAAGAAATCCCGGGTGTTTGAATGATGTGTGTGATGGTGGGATCATCATCCCCGTTAGGGGCATAAAGATCGGTATCGTCAGATAAGTCTGTGTACATCAATCCGTTGTATTGTACTCTTGCCGTTGCAGAATTCGAAATTTCACCGGCATCAATATCAGCTTGTGTTACCGTATGTGTAGCTGTCATGCTTACAAAGTCACCCGGAGCAAGTGTCGGGATATTTCCGCTTCCTGTAATATTAGCATTGTTATCGGTTACAACGATATTTGATAGATTTACATTTCCGGTATTGGTTGTAACAATTTGATAAGTAATAACATCGCCAACATGTAAGTTTTGGGGCGAATAGTCCATTTGATCATCTTTGGTAACAGTAACTTCGGCTATTCTTGTGATATGTGTAATGGTTGGATCATCATCGCCTATTGGTGATTGAATGTCTGTGTCGTCCGATACATCTGAAACGCCTTGGCCGTTAAAACTGGTAGTGGCGGTTGCGGAGTTACTAATAAATCCTGCATCAACGTCTGCTTGTGTAACAGTGTGTTGTGCAACAACAGTTGCCGTATTTCCAGGAGGTAGATTAATGATAGGATTACCACTAATTACAGTAGCATTGTTATCGGTTACATCTATGTTTTCCAAAGTAACATTTCCCGAATTGGTAACAATAATTTGATAGTTTATTTGATCACCAACGACTAAGTTTTGATCAGAATAAGATAACAAATCATCTTTAGTTAGGGTAATTTCAGGACTTTGAATAATATGTGTGATAGTAGGATCATCATTTCCGGTTGGTGAATTTACATCTGTGTCATCCGAGATATCATCTACAGAAGCATGGTTAAATGTAGTAGTGCCTACTGCTGAGTTGCTAACCAAACCGTTATCGATATCCGTTTGTGTTACCGTATGCGTAGCGTTTAGTGTCACAGTCTGACCGACGTCTAATGAAGAAATAATATTGCTGCCAACAATATTTGCGTTGGCATCTGTAATCGTAATATCTGATAATTGTACATTTCCATTGTTTGTAACGTTAATGTTATAAGAAATGACATCGCCTACACCTAAATTGTGCGCGCTATATGCCAGTCCATCATCTTTCAGGATGACAATACTAGGATTTTGTACCAGTGTGGTTATGGTAGGATCATCATTTCCCACAGGTGCGTCAGGGTCAGGATCATCCGAAATATCTGTAATAATTTGACCGTTAAAATCGGCAGTTGCTGTAGCTGAATTACTAACAAAACCGGTGTTTAAATCGGCTTGTGTAATCGTGTGCGTAGCTATTACTGTTGCAATGGCGCCCGGTGCAAAATTTACAACCGGATTACCACTGATAATATTGGCATTTACATCTGAAACATTTACAGTTGAAAGCGTTACATTTCCTGTATTTGTTACATCGATATGATAGGTAATTACGTCTCCTACAGACATATTTTGTGCTGTATAAGGCAATTGGTCATCTTTTGTCAGACTTAGACCCGGATTTTGTTCCAAGTGGGTGATGGTTGGATCGTCATCGCCATTTGGAGAATAAATATCCGTATCATCTGATAAATCAGATATAGTGGTTCCGTTATATTGTACGCTAGCAGTAGCAGCATTAACAATCTCTCCTGCATCCAGTTCCAATTGAGTTACGGTATGTGTAGCCGTCAAGGTAACTATTTCATTGGGCTCTAAAGTAGTGATGATATGACTGCCGTTAATCGTAGCATTGTTATCAGTCACATTAATGTTTTGTAAAGTTACATTTCCGGTATTTTGAACGTGTATTTGATAATCAAAAGTACTACCCAATGTCAAATTGTGTGCTGTATAGTCCATTTGGTCGTCTTTGGTAACAACCAAAACAGGATTTTGAATAATATGGGTGATGGTTGGATCATCTGGACCACTGGGTGAACCGGTATCCGTATCATCTGAAACATCTGAAATATTTTGTCCATTATGGACTGTACTAGCTGTTGCGGTATTACTAACTTGTCCTAGGTTAATATCGTCTTGTGTTATTACATGTGTAGCCGAAACAACAGCTTGGTCGCCGGGTGCTAAGCTGGCAATAGGTGTTCCTGCTGTAATAGTTGCATTGGCATCTGAAATATTTATATTGGTTAAACTGACATTTCCTGAATTGATAACTGTTAATTGATATGTAATAACGTCTCCTACAATAAAGGTGTGTGCCGAATAATCCAATTGGTCATCTTTCATCAAGGTAATACCGGGATTTTGAACGATAATGGTATGTGTCGGGTCGTCATCGTTTGCTGGTGCTCCAGGATCGCTATCATCAGATACATCCGTGATGTCCACACCATTAAAACTAGTTGAACCGGTAACGCTGTTGTCTATAAATCCGGCGTCTATATCAGCCTGTGTGACTACGTGAGTAGCTGTTATGGTTTCTGTTTGACCGGGGTCTAAGCTTGCAACAAAGTTATTGCCTTGAATACTGGCATTGTTATCGACCAAAGTGATATTTGTCAAGCTGACATTTCCATTGTTGGTTACATTGATATCATAAGTAATAACGTCTCCAACTGCTAAATTTTGTGGAACATAAGGGAACCTATCATCTTTGGTGATGAAGAAACTTGGATTTTGTATAAGCCTTGTGATGGTTGGATCATCATTTCCGGAAGGGGAATTAGGATCGGTATCATCGGAATCATCCGTATAGCCCTGTCCGTTAAAAGTACTTGATACACTAGCCGTATTGCTAACCATTCCATTGTTTAGGTCTGCTTGGGTTATGCTATGTGTTGCAATAACTGTTGCGACTGCTCCGGGAGCTAAATTCACGATTGGGTTACCACTGACAATTACAGCATTGTTATCTGCTACATTGATTAATCCAAGTGTTACATTACCCGTATTGGTTACATGTATTTGGTAATTGATATTATCACCTACCGACATGTTTTGTGGTGTATAAGGTAGTTGGTCATCTTTGGTAACTTCAATTCCGGGTGTCTGAATGATGTGTGTAATTGTTGGATCATCATCACCATTAGGTGAATACAGATCGGTGTCATCTGATAAGTCACTTATTGTTATACCATTGTGAACCAAACTTGCTGTAGCGCTATTGCTTACTTCTCCTGCATCGACTTCGGCTTGTGTGATGATATGTGTAGCGGAAAGAATGGCTACTTGATCGGGTGCAATAGTATTGATTGTATTGCTACCTTGAATTTGAGCATTGTTGTCGGTAACAACAATATTATTTAGCGTAATATTACCTGTATTTTTAACGATTATTTTATAGGTAATAACATCGCCTACACTTAGATTATGTGGCGCATAGTCTAATTGGTCATCTTTTGTTACGGTAATTCCGGGTGTTTGTACTAAATGTGTAATGGTAGGATCATCAGGTCCTGTTGGTGCACCGGAATCTGTATCATCCGATACATCTGTTACGTTGGTGCCATTAAAATCTGAACTGGCAACAGCGCTGTTTACAACCTGACCGCCATCGATATCTGCTTGGGTTACAGTATGCGTTGCCGAAACGCTTGCATTGATGCCGGGCGCCAGTGAGGCAATGGGGTTCCCATTTACAATATTTGCATTGCTGTCGGTAACATTAATGTTAGTCAAGCTTACATTTCCGGTATTTCTAACGGTTATTTGATAGTTTATAACATCACCTACGGCCAGATCGTGTGCTGAATAATCCAATAAATCATCTTTGCTAACAGTTAATTCGGGTAATTGAAGCAAGTGTGTAATGGTAGGGTCGTCATTTCCGTTGGGTGCATTTAAGTCTGCATCATCGGAGATGTCTGTAATCGTGGCACCGCCAAAATGAGTGGTTCCTGTAGCAGAGTTGCTTACAAATCCAGCATCGATATCTGCTTGTGTGATCACATGTGTAGCGGTTATGGTTTGTGTCTGATTAACATCCAAACTAGGAACAAATGTCAATCCACTAATATTGGCGTTGGTATCGGTAATGGCAATGTTATTCAGTCTAACATTTCCTGTATTGGTTACATTAATACTGTAGGCAATAGTACTTCCTAAAGGTAAGTTTTGAACACTATATGGTAAACCATCATCTTTAGTAACAACAAATTGTGGATTTTGCAGTAGATTGGTAACGGTGTCATCATCGTTTCCCGGAGGCGAGTCCGGATCGACATCATCCGAAACATCTGTATAAGTAATACCATTAAAACTGGTTGAGGCAACAGCTGAATTTACTACTCTTCCTGTATTTAAATCGTTTTGAGTTATTGTATGTGTTGCTGTTACAGTCGTTGAGGTTCCGGGTGCTAAATTATTAATAGGGATACCACTGGTGATATTTGCATTATTATCAACCAATGTAACGGAATTTAAAGTTACATTGCCATTATTGCTAACCGTGATGATATAATTGATAATATCTCCCACAGCCATATTTTGATCTATACTTAAGGGCAATTGGTCATTTTTAGTAACCAAAAGACTTGGACTTTGCTGGATAAATGTAATAGTAGGATCATCATCATTTGTAGGAGATGAAGGATCGGTGTCGTCAGAGACATCTGTATAAGTAACGCCGTTAAACGAAACGGAAGCAGTGGCAGAATTGCTCACTTGTCCGGCATCAACATCCGATTGTGACACTAAATGTGTAGCCGTCAATGTTGCGGTTTCGTTGACGTCTAAATTTGCAATAATATTATTTCCTGAGATGGTAGCATTTGCATCAGAAACACTTACGTTTGTTAAATTGACATTACCCGTATTGGTTACGTTTACTTGATAGGTAATAACATCACCAACTTGTAAATTTTGTGGAATATAAGTTAGTTGGTCGTCTTTGGTAACGGTGATGTCAGGACTTTGAATGATATGGGTTATCGTGGGGTCGTCGGGAGCAACAGGCGAATTAATATCGTTGTCTTCAGATACATCCGAGTAAGTATTGCCATTAAACACGACGCTTGCTGTAGCAGAATTGCTTACTTGTCCGGCATTTATTTCTGCGGCAGTCACATCATGGGTAGCTGTAATGGTAGCAGAATCGCCCGGTGCCAATGAAGTAATAGGTAAACTTCCGGCAGTAATCGTAGCATTAGCATCTGTTACGTTGATATTTGTTACGGTTACATTACCGGTATTGGTTACGGTGATTTGGTAGGTAATGGTACTGCCTACCGTAAAACTTTGTGCCGTATATGGTAATTGGTCGTCTTTAACAACTGTAAGTTCGGGTGCTTGCGTAATATGTGTAATGGTAGGATCGTCGTTGCCACCCGGAGATGCGGGGTCAGTGTCATCGGATATATCAGAGATATTTTGCCCATTAAAACTAACTGTTGCTGTAGCAGAATTGCTTACTTGTCCGGCATCGAGATCTGCTTGTGTTACAGTGTGTGTTGCGGTAATGCTTGCATTTTGATTAACATCTAACGTATTGATAATGTTTCCCGAAGGGAATGAGGCATTGGCATCATTGACTACGATATTGGTCAAATCTACATTTCCAACATTACTTACATTAATGGTATAAGTAATAACATCGCCGACGGATAAATTTTGCGGTAAGTAGGTATAGCCATCATCTTTAAGAACTTCTACAGAAGGATTTTGTATCAATAAAGTACTGGTAGGATCATCATCACCGGGAGGTGAAGCGATGTCCGTATCGTCAGAAATATCCGAATAGTTCTGTCCGTTAAAAGTAGTAGTTGCCGTAGCCGAGTTTGTAGCGACACCTGCATTCAAATCCGCTTGCGTTACGGTATGCACAACGGTTAAGCTTTGTGTTGCATTTGGTGCTAAATTGGTAATCGTATTGCCAGAAGTAAATACGGCATTAGCATCTGTAAGATTGACAGTATTTAGCGTAACATTACCTGTATTGGTTATGGATATTTGATAAGTGATATCATCTCCTACAGCCAAGTTTTGTGGTGTATAGGGTAATTGGTCATCTTTAGTTACCACCAAGGATGGCGATTGAATGATAAAAGTTATGGTCGGGTCGTTATCGCCTGAAGGAGAAGCAGCATCCGTGTCATCAGATGTATCAGAAATTGTATTTCCCTCATAAGTAGTAGAGGCAATTGCAGAATTGCTGATTTGTCCCGCATCAATATCTGCTTGTGTTACGGTATATGTAGCCGTAGCATTAGCACTATCGCCCGGTGCAAGTACTGCAATTGGTGTTCCTCCGGTAATATTGGCATTTGCGTCTGTAACATCAATATTATTCAAAGTAACATTGCCGGAGTTGGTAACGGTAATTTGGTAATTAATTACATCGCCCACTGCAAGGTTTTGCGGTGAATAATTTAACTGGTCGTCTTTGAGAACAGTTAACTCCGGTACTTTTTCTATAAATGTGATGGTTGGATCGTCATCTCCTGAAGGAGAAGCAGGGTCCGTATCATCTGAGATGTCCGTATAAGTTTGCCCTTCAAAATCAGTAGAAACATTTGCCGAGTTGGTATATTGACCCGCATCGATATCTGCTTGCGTAACGGTATGTGTGGCTTGAATTGTTGTGGTAGAATAGGCAGGAATGGATGCAATAGGGCTACCTGTAACCGTTGCGTTGGCATCGGTCACCGTAACGTTGGTAAGCGGTACGTTTCCTGCATTTATTACATTTAGATTATAAGTAATGACATCACCAACGGCCAAACTTTGAGGCGTGTAGGGGAATTGGTCATCTTTGGTAATTTCGATATTTGGATATTTTTCTCTCCAATCTCTATCACCGCCGGGTGTATCAATGTCAGGGAAGTTACTAGCCGTTTGATTACTATTGGTAGGGTCTGGATTGCCTAAGGCGTGGTCAAAAGCATCGTCCAATCCGTCGTGGTCACTATCGTTTCCTGAAGGAACCGTGTCAGGTGTTAAATCATTGTTGAGATCCCAGCCTTCCAAAGCATCGCTATCTACATCGCCATCAGAATTGGTGTCGATATAATCAGGGGTATCAGCGCCATCTGTATTTACAGGAACGATATAAGTTCCTGATCCACCTCCTATGCCAAAAGCATTAAAATCATCGATGTCATAAGCGTCATCAATTCCATCGTGATCTGCATCTGCTAAGTGGGGATGAATAAGCGAGAAGCTTGCTTGCGCTTCGATATAATCCGGGATACCATCGGCATCGGCATCTATATCGATAAAATCGAAGTGCCCATCAGCATCGGTGTCAGGATGTGTAATAGGGGTGCCTCCTTGTGTAATATCATAGATGTCAGACAGCCCATCGTGGTCAGCGTCAGTCATCGTTCTCGGGTTACCGGATGATGTATAATCTACTTGTCCATCGTGGTCTATGTCGATGCCCAATGCTTCTGCAATATCCGTAATACCATCGTTGTCGCTATCTAAATCGACATTGTTATTGTTGCCATCGGCATCAAAATCACAGTCTCTTTTGGTATTAGTGTTATCTAGGTAGTGATAGGCATTACCTTGCAATCTTTCTTCAATTCTTAAGGCATAACCGCCTCCTGCATCCCAATACATAATTTCGATGGGATAATAACCGGTTTGACCAACTGTAAAGTTTGGATGCACTCGGGTTGTTGCCGGCTGGTTGTTGTCATAAATGGCTACGACATTATTATCCACTCTGATACGGTAGCCATCATCTGCTCTTACTCTAAAATTATGTGTACCGGCTTCTAAATAAATATAACCAAACAGTTTGATGATTGCCCGATTATTGTTGCCGGGGTCGGCACTTAAACTGGAAGCGTCACTTCCTAAAAAACTTTGTAAATGGGTAGTGTTTCCCAAACCGCTACTGCCATTGTTAAAATTTGTATTGGTTACGATAAAACTGGCAAATGGTGCGATAGATGTGTTAGAATATCTTACAGCATCAATGATATGATGTATAGAATTGTCTGTCCCCCAATAAAAACCATCTAATCCTGCACATCCTTCATCGGTATCTTCGATGCCATCGTTATCATCGTCAATATCGATATTATCTGTAATTAAATCGTTGTCAAAGTCCGGATAAACTTCTGTTTCAACTCCATTTGTTACTGAAGGGATAGCACCTCCTGAAGGATCTGTTCCTGCAAAATGCACATCGTTAACCCCAAAACAGGGATCATCCATTTCAACCTCTATTTCTACGGTAACGGACTGCCCGGGTTCCAATATACCTGAAGTCGTATCAAAAATATTGATATCACTGACACCGTTAAAGCCGGCGTTAATGATAGGTGTAGATGTTGCATTGCTTGAAACGACTACCGGCGTTTGGGTTTGAATCACTTTTGAGGGACCACAGATAGCGCCCAAATCATCTGTTAATACAATGTTTTCTACTTGCACATCCGAATTAGTGTCATTTTCTATGGTTATTTGATAGGTAATATCTCTATTTCCGGATTCGTTTCCCGGGTGTTGTAGGTTGCTAACGATGCTTTTGGTAACGTGTAATTCTAAAGTTGAATTAAAATTGATATAACTGGTACCACAATTACACTGATATTCAGAAGAAGGTATATCACTTGAATGGTCTAATCTTTCGTAACGATCTAATTGATGTCCTTGTGAATCATCCCAGATAACATAAGATTGCGTGCCTGGGTCTTCTGCGGTAGATCCGGGAAAATAATCTGCAGGGCCTTGGGTAATACTTGGGTTAGGCCAATTAATCCTAGTCCAACCTGTAAAAGCAGTAGGACCTACGTTGTAGTGAATATTAAAAATAGTGGTTGTGCCTGCATTTAAAGTTACACCGGCACCCAATATACCAGTATTTGTTCCGGATAAATCTGAAGGGTCATAAGCAGCATTTAGTGCAACAGCAGGTCCGGATGTTTGGCTGACAACTGCTGTGTTTATAGGGATACCATGACTTACCAAATAGCTCAGTGGTAAAAAGAATTGTACATTATTGGCAATGGCTGTACCATCATTTTTGATGATAACTTGTAAATCGAAATCATAAGTACCATCGGCATTTACGGGAGGATGCGTGTTGGGAACATAAATACTAGCCGCTACGGTAGTACCATAGGTATGAAAATCGGTAATATTGAGATGTCCTGAACCATTTACGGTAGATGAATTCATATTTGCTCGTACGTCCATCACATTATCAAAGGCCACACCATTTCCGGAACCTACACCGGCACCACCGGCACAATTAGGATCAACTTCTACACAAAACTCACCATAAATTGTTTCTCTGGGATATAAAATATTGTTATTAACAGCAGCAGCATTAAAGATGCCTTGTCTTCCCGGGGAATTGTCACTTGCGTCAAATTCGCTGGTATCCCAAGATGCGCTTGTCCACATTTGAGGTTGTCCACCTAATGGGTCGGAGGTGCTAATACCCCTTCTATCAATATTGGTAATACAATGATTCCCAAAAACGGCTTCAAGGTCGTCATATACTTGCAGATTTGAAGCGCTATATGCATAACTGTGATTGTTAACTGAGAAGTTGTATCTAATTTTGTAATGACCTGAAGCGGTATAACCTTGGTTACAACTCCTAATTGTAACAATAGGAGTAATATCAACATAATCAACTATAATATCCAAATCGGCGCTGTCTGTGCTGTATCCATCTGTAATAGTATAGGTTACAGTAGGTACAAAGCCAGTGTAATTGGTTGAAGGAACAAAAGTAAAAGTACCATCTGCATTGATGGTTAAATCACCTTGTGATAGATGAACAGTTGTTCCGGGGCTGTAATGGTGTCCGTTTATAACAAAATCAGTAACGCTTAAAGTATCTCCTTCAGGGTCAGAATCATTGTTGGTAACATCACCATTTAGAGTGGTATTTTCTGTAGTTACTACGTTGTCATCTACCGCAACAGGCGGTGCACTGACCGTAATATTAAAATGAGCCGTATCAGTTTCAACCCAATCTGAAAGTGTATAGGTAATAGTAGGGACATTTCCACTATAACCTGCCGCGGCTACAAATGTGTAACTGCCATTTGAATTAATAGTTAAGTCACCTTCTGACAAATGAGCTGTTACACCGGCATTATAGGTAACACCATTGACTGTATAGTTAGAAATATGAATACTATTGCCATCGGGATCTGAATCATTTGCCATTAATCCGGGTGATGATTGGTTAACACTTCCATCGGTTGGGATGGTAATTTGGTCGTCATTGGCAACGGGAGGTGTATTTACTCTTAGGTGTAAGTAAGAATATCTGGTATCATAACCGTCTGTGACGTAATACCTGACAGTTGGTACGCTACCGGTATAATTCCAAGCTGGTGAAAACCGATAACTTCCATCTGCATTTATGCGAATGTCTCCCTCTGTAATACTTGCTGTTTGACCTGCCGAATAGGTAGTACCGTTTATTCTAAATGAAGTAACGGTCAATGCATCACCATCTGAATCTGTGTCGTTGCTTAAGACACCGGGCGCAGCAATGTTTAAATTAGTGTTTTTAGTAGTGACATTATAATCACTATGAGGATGAGGTCTGTAATTAACACTTAGTTGAAGGTTTGCAGTGTCTCTACGCGAGCCATTTGTTATGGTGTAGGTTATGGCGTCTACATTTCCTTGAAATCCACTTGTGGGTACAAAAGTGTAACTACCATCTGAATAAATTGTAATATCTCCCCCTGTAATTGAAGCAGTTGTACCGACAGCATGGTTGTGACCTCCTGCATTAAATGATACAACACTAAGGTTTGATCCGGAGTCATTCCCTAGAACACCGGGTGCGGACACATTTAAATTCGTGTTATAGGCTGTTCTATTACTATCGTCTTGGGCATTTGGTGATTGTGCCAAAGTTGTACTACTTAAGAAAAGTAGAAATGTAAAAATTAGTGAGGAAGTAATTTTCATCATGTAAATGTTTGTTTGTTAAAAAATTGGCAAAGATATAAATATTAACTAATTAAATGCTGTTATGTTAAAATAATTCCTAAAAAAATATATTTTTAAGTCTGTTATTATAAAATGAAATATTAAGTGTTGTTGAAGTGAAACAAAGATATAAATTTTTGTCTAATAAAATTTATTTTTACATAAATATTTATATCAATTTTTTATAAAAGTAATTTTTTGCTAAATTTTATAGTAAATTTATCAATAATTCGTAGGATTTGGATACACTTCTTTTGATAGCTTTTTCTCTAGGTTGCCCAAACAAAAAGCGGTATGTTTTTACGTCATTTTTGTAGGCTATCGCAATTATACAAGTGCCAATTTCTGCATCGCTATCACCTTTTGTAGGTCCTGCATTTCCGGTAGTTGCTACACCGATATCGCTTTTCATTATTTCCTTGATTTTTATTGCCATTTGTTTGGCAACCTTTTCATGTACAACAGAATACTTATCGATAATTTTTTTATCAACACCTAGCACATTTATTTTAATTGAAGTGTTGTAAGCAACAATACCACCCATTAAAAAGGCTGATGCGCCGGGTATTTGTGCTAAATCGCTTACCAGTCTTCCGCCTGTACAACTTTCTGCAAATGCAATGGTTTTGTGTTTTTCTGTTAATTTTTGATGAACGGCTATAGCCAAATCTTCTACTTGTTCGGAGATGGTTAAATCCGGAATGATTTTTTTAAGTTTTTGTATCTGGTCTTCAATGATGCTTTCCAAAGCTTTTCGGCTCTTTCCCTTGATGGAAAGTCGTAGGCGTATGCGTCCCGGGTGAGGGAGATAGGCTAAACTTACATTTTTAGGTAATTGTTTTTCCCAGGGGTTTATTTTGGTAGCCAATAAACTTTCGCCAATGCCAAACACGGTAACTGTCTTGGTATAAAGTATCGGTAAATCATATTTTTGTTTGACGCGCGGTATAACTTCATTGGTGAAAATTTGTTTCATTTCGAAAGGAACACCCGGTGTAAAAATATATACTTTATTATTTTTTTCAATCCACATTCCCGGGGCTGTTCCATAATAATTCCATAAAATTTCTGCCTTGGATGGCACATAGCATTGCCCTTTATTATTATCTGTATAAGGATAATTCATTTTGGCAAACATTTTTTTAATATGTTCCTCGATTTCATGGTGAAATGCAAGCTTGTCTTGAAAGAACTCCGTGATGCTTTGCTTGGTTAAATCATCCAAAGTTGGCCCCAATCCGCCTGTGACGATTACGAAATCAGTGTCAGCACTTGATAAAGAATTTTTAATTTCATCAGGCTTGTCGGAAATAGATAACATTTTTTTTACTTCAACCCCTAAGTTGTGTAATTGTTTTGCTAACCATTGGGCATTTGTATTGTT
>JANTGP010000024.1 GCA_024762835.1 Bacteroidota bacterium | reverse complement strand
ATTATTTATTACAAAATGCAAATGGGTTTTAAATATTTCATCATTCTTAACATGAATTATATTATTATCTATATTTTTACGAAAAAAATAGAATTTAAAATTTTTAATTATGACTTATATAATAAAAGGTGCCGGCTTATCTATTGAAGATGTTGTAAATGTAGCTCGAAATGGTGAAAAGGTTGAACTACATCCTGATGCAATCAAACGCATTGATACATGCAGGGCAATGCTTGAGAGAAAAATTAATAATAACGAAATAATGTACGGGGTAAACACCGGCATTGGTGAATTCTCAGAAGTTGTTTTAACGGATTCTCAAATTAAAGAGTTCCAAAAATATTTGGTTTATAACCACTCTGCAGGTATAGGCGACCCTATGCCTTTGGAATATGTCCGTGGTGCCATGCTAGGCAGAATCAATGTACATGCTCATGGAAACTCAGGTGTAAGAAAAGAAATTACTCTAACACTTGTTGAGATGTTGAATAAAGCTGTTACACCTTATGTATGTCAAAAAGGTTCTGTTGGGGCATCAGGCGATTTAGCACCTATGTCGCAAATTGCACTTTTACTTATGGGTGAAGGCAAAGCATATTATAAAGGCAAACTTTACGAAGGCAAAGAAGCTTTAAGACTTGCAGACATTAAAGCCCCCGGACTAAAAGCCCGAGACGGTCTGGCAACAATAAACGGCTCTAATGTTTTAACTGCCATGAGTGCAATATTTTTATTTGATGCAAATAACTGGTTAAAACAAGCCGAAATAGCAGCCGCAATGTCTCTTGAGGCTTTAAAAGCAAACATGAAGCCCTATTCATCACGCTTACACGAAGTAAGAGGTTTTAAAGGTGCTGTACGAAGTGCAAATGCAATACGTAAAATGGTAACCAATGGCGACCTGAATAATGGTACAATTAAGAGTAAAGTACAAGATGCATATTCAATGAGGTCGACACCCCAGGTAATTGGTGCCGCACATGATGCACTTGAATATGCTCGTTCACAGGTTGAAATAGAGTTAAACGGTGTTGGCGATAACCCTGTTTTCTTTCCTGAAGATGATACACAGATTTCAGGTGCAAACTTTCAGGGAACACCTGTATCGGTACCAATGGATATGGCCGGTATGGTAATAACAATGGTTTCGATTTTATCCGAAAGAAGGATGAATAGACTTAATAACCCTGCACTAAATGTTGGATTACCTGCATTTCTAACTAAAGGAGCAGGTATGTTTTCAGGCTTAATGCTAAGCCAATATACAGCAGATATGCAAATTGTTGAGCAAAAAATACTCTCTGCACCTGCAAGCATACAATCAATTCCGGCAGCTGCCGACCAGGAAGATTTTGTTTCAATGGGTATGAACACTGCAATAAAGAACTTCCAGATACTTGATAATGCATACGGAATTCTTGGCATTGAAATGATGGCTGCCGCTCAGGCTCTTGACTTTAGAGACTATAAGTTTGGTACCGGCACAACAAAAGCACATGAAGTTATACGTCGCCATGTTGACTTTCTGGAAATTGACCGCCCGCTCTACAACGACCATAACACAATGAAAGAATTAGTAAAATCCTGCGAAGTATTGCATGAAGTAGAAAAAGAAATCGGCTCATTAGAAAATAATCAATAAACACAAGCCAATTACAAAATGGTAAGAGCAAAAAAACATCTTGGCCAGCATTTCTTGCATGATAAAAATATTGCAGGAAAGATTGTGTCTAATCTTATTGCCGGTGAGTGTAATAATGTATTGGAAATTGGACCGGGCACAGGAGTTCTTACTTCATTTCTAACTCAACGTGAAGACATTAAACTAAAACTAATTGAAATTGATTCTGAATCGGTTGAATATCTAAATGAGAATTATCCCGACTTAAATAAAAATATTATTGAAGCCGATTTTTTAAAAGTACCAACAGTTAAAATATTTGCCGATTGTTTTAACGTAATTGGAAACCTTCCATATAATATTTCAAGTCAGATTTTTTTTAAGATACTTGAAAACAGAGACCAAATACCTGAAGTTGTAGTGATGATTCAAAAAGAAGTTGCTGAGAGAATAGTTGCACAACCGGGGAGTAAGACATATGGAATATTAAGTGTTTTGTTGCAAAGCTATTACGATATTAATATTTTGTTTAAAGTAAATCCTAAGGTATTTTATCCACCACCAAAAGTTACTTCAGCTGTTGTAAGATTTATAAGAAACGAAAGGAAACAATTGGATTGTAATGAAGCTATATTCTTTAAAGTGGTGAAACAAGCTTTTAATCACCGACGAAAGACTTTGAGGAACTCATTAAAAACTGTAACAGATGAAATAAATACAAGCATTGAAATTTTCAACAAGAGACCTGAACAATTGAGTATTAATGACTTTGTTCAACTAACAAATATTATTGAAGGTAATAGATAATGAGTAAATTTAACATTTACATTTCTAAAAAAGAAAACATTAAAGCTGTTGGTAAAAAGAGCAGAAAAGCTGCTTTGTTTTATGCAATAATACTTCCTTTCAATGCATTCCCTTTTATTCTTTTAAAAACTATTTCTTTTCCGCTTAACTATATTTTGGTATCATTAGACATTGTAATACTTATTGGTTTGGTTGTTTATTCCTACTACAATTCAAAAAAACTAATTATAGCAGGAGGACTGGAATTCTATAAAACAGGAGCAATTAAAATAATTAATGATTCAAAAGAAATTTGGGATTTTAAACTATTAGAAAAACTTATCTTAAAAGTACATACAAAAACATCAAATGGTACAAAAAAAACTTACTTATTAACTGCTCTTTTTGATGATAAAAGGTCGCAGCAGATTGTTGTTGGAAACTTCTCTATTGGAAAACCTGAAAAAACATTAGAAGAAATTGTAAAGTTATCTTCAAAAATAAATAAGTTTGAACTTGAAATAATGTAAATAGCTCATGTAATTATGAAACAGTATTCTTTATCAATCTTCTTTTTTATCACACTTGGCATAGGTATCTGCTCAAATTTATATTCACAGAATTCATCTTCTGAACAGGATGCACCAAAAATTTTATCAGCTAAATGGGAGCCAAATGAGATAGTAAGCGGTAGCAGCTCAACACTTACAGTGGTAGTAGATAATAATCCGCAATCAGTAACTGTAAAATTAAATATGTTTCCGGGGTTCAGCAAAGAAGAGCCATTGGCTTTTATCGGCAATAAGACATGGCAATACAAAGGTGTGAATATGAAAACAAAAACCGGTAAGCACACAACAAAAGTAAGTGCAAAAAATAAAGCCGGAACAGATACTTATAAAACAAAACTTGAAATTGTGGAAGCTTTTTTCTCAGCTAACCAAACAGGGAATCATTACGATATCACAGTTGAGTTTGAAGACCTTTCGAGCGGACATCCAATAAGTTGGTTATGGGATTTTGGCGATGGGAAATCATCTACCCAACAAAACCCCACAACTTTTTATGGTAATGCTGGTTTTTACGATGTAAATCTTACAGTTACATACCCAAATGGAGATGTAAGCAGCACTACCATTAACATTGAGATAGAGTAATAAAGAAAATATTTACAAATCTTTTAAATACTTGATTTCTCAGGGCTTTATTGCCTGCCACTGCTAACAAATAGCAAAATTAATCTTATCCGTTTTCTCTAATCTTATTTAACATCTCTTTATTAAGAATTTTAATTCTTTTGCCATTTATCTCAATAACTTTCTCTTCTGATAATTCGGCAAGCATACGGCTAACTGTTTCGCGAGAAGTACAAACCAAATCTGCATACTCATTACGGTTTATTGGTAAATCAAACTCATCGTCTTCAAACAACTCTTCGGAAAACTGAATCAAACTATTGGCCAACCTGCCAAAAATATGCTTCTGAACCAAATTAACGCAGCGGTGAAACTGGTCAAGTTCATTTTTGCATAACTCAACCATTATTTCATACGAAAATTCAAAATTTGACTTAAGTAACTCTTTAAATATATTAATATCAATAAAACATGCCCTTGTCGGGACGATTGCCACAGCCGAATAATGATTTATTTTATCACCCATTGTAGTTGGGAGACCAAGATAACAAGGAGCTTTTTTAATTCTAAGAATCTGCTCACGCTGCTTTCCCTCAATAACCAACTTAACCATGCCACTTTGCAAATAAATTATATTTGATGACAAAGCATTTTGTTTGAAAATGATTTCATTCTTCTTAAAATCAACTTCAACACAATTCTGATTCATCCTACTTAACTCACTGTCGGAAAATTTTCTTGCGGCTTCCGATTTTAATATGCACATCGAACAATTAAGCTGTCTCATAAAAATTTGTTTTTACAAAAATACAAAATAATAAATGTGATACATATCACAATTTTACTTGCTATATCTCAAAGCACTTTCCTTGCCTCAAGCACAATGGCAAGATAACTTTGCAATGTTAATTATTTAATAACTAAAAAATTTTAATCATGGAAACAAATAAAAAAATGTGTATAGGTCTTTTTTCCGGAAGTATTGATAAACTGACAGCTGCCGGTATTGTTATGGGTGGTGCAGTTGCAGATGACATGGATATTGATGTTTATGTATTGCTGCAAGCAGCAAGAGCTTTTCGTAAAGATATAGCAGACGATTACAGCAAATTAGAATTAGCTGAAAACCCGACTTATAAAGATCAATTTGTTAAATCAATGGAGGGTTTAAATATTAAAACCTGGTTACAAGTTTTCAGAGAATTAAAAGCTGCCGGAAATATTAAATTTCATATTTGCGGAACTGCCGGAAAAGTTTGGGATGCCTATAAAATGGAAGATTTTGTTGACATCGCTGACGAAATTTGCGGAATTGGAGGCTATATCACAGATTCTCAAAATGCTGATGTACATCTGTTTATTTAACTTTAAAAAATAAAATTATGACACAAGAAGAATTAATGCAATTGGAAATAACAAAAACTGTAGACGCACGAGGAACATCATGTCCCGGACCTCTTTTGGCAGCTAAAAAAGCTATGGGAGAAATTAATTCAGGAAATATTCTTGAAGTTCTTTCGGCTGATGAAGGAACAAAAAAAGATATTCCTAAATGGGCAACAAAGAAAAAACACGAATATCTCGGGACTGTTGAAGAAAGCGGATTCTTTAAGATTTATGTAAAAAAAGCTTAATAAGAAGAAAAGAAGATGAGAGGTAATCATAAGACTACGAATTACTTCTCATCTTATTTCTGATAAAACAAATTAACTGCCTGAACTTATGAATTTAAACGGTATAGATTTACCAAAGATACTTGTTTTTTCCACGGAAAAGATTTCCGACCCGGCTGTTGACATGGCAGGTTTGTTGAAATTACATTATCCTCCCCGGGTTTACACAATTCCAATACCATGTTCGAGTGCCGTGAAACCACGTTGGATATTAAAAGCTTTTGAACAAGGCTTTGACGGGGTTTTTATTGCTGCAGACGGAACAGATTGCCCTTATGGCGAATCCTGTACCGATAAAACCGGTGCAATTGTTCAACGAACACATAATATGCTGAAAGAACAAGGAATCGACACAGCAAGATTGCGAATGGCAGCCATTTGCTCTGTTTGTAGTGAAGCATTCGTTAAACAAATGAAAAATTTTACAGAATATCTTGTAAAACAAAAAACCACTTAATTATGCAAGATAATAATAAAGTTAAAGAATATGATGCACTTGTAATTGGTGCAGGAATAGCCGGCGGTGAAGCAGCTCTTAATCTGGCAAATGTTGGGAATAGAGTTTTACTTATTGACAAGGATTTAACTGTTGGCGGAAAAATGATTATGCTTAGTAAAGTATTTCCAACATTAGATTGTTCAGCATGTATCACAACCCCAAAAGTATCCGAAATTGCCCGACATTCTCTGATTACAACTTTAACAAGCACCGAAGCTTCTGATATTGTTCAAAAAGACAATGGCACATTTGAAGCATTAATAACAACACAGCCGAGGTATGTTCATATTGAAGACTGTACCGGCTGTCAGTTATGCGAAGAAGCCTGTCCTGTCAATGTTGAGGATGAATATCAATACGGATTGGTTGGCAGAAAAGCAGCTTTCATCCCTTTCAGTATAGCAAGTCCGCGTGCAGCAGCTATTGATATTGAAAACTGCACACTTTGCGGAGCTTGCGAAAGAGCTTGTCCTACCAATTGTATTGATTTTACTCAAACGGTTGAGAAATTCATGATTGAGTGCAAAACAGTTATTGTTGCAACAGGTTTTCAGCTTTTTGACCCAACTCTTATTCCACGATATGGTTATGGCAGATTCAAAAATGTTATAACATCAATGCAAATGGAGAGGCAACTGGCACCTACCCGACCTTTCAATACTGTATTAAGACCAAGCGACGGGAAAATACCGGATAATATTGCATATGTTCTCTGTACAGGTTCAAGAGATAAAACTGTAGGTACCCCAATTTGCTCACAAGTTTGTTGTATGTACTCAACAAAACAAGCTCAATTGCTAATGGGTGCACTACCAATGGCTGATATTACACTTTATTTTCTTCATATACGTGCTTTTGGTAAAGGCTTCAATGAGTTTTATGCACAAGCTCAATCTATGGGCGTTGAATATGTAAAAGGCAAAGTTGCAAAAATTACAGAGAAAGAAGATGGCAATTTAATCTTGCGATACGAAGATATAAGCACAGGTAAAGTAACTGAGACCGAACACGATATGGTCGTATTATCCGTTGGCATACTACCCAATCAAGGTATAACCGGACTATTCAAAAACAGGAAATTAGAATTAGACCAGTTTAACTATATTTCACAGTCTAATCCACTTGAGAGTCCTGCCACGACATCAATAAAGGGCGTTTTTGTTGCCGGGGTTGCATCAGCCCCCATGGATATACCGGATTCAATCCTGTCAGCCGGAGCAGCTTCAAGTGAGGCTGCAAATTATATCAGACAGTTGTCTGTAAAACAAGTTGAAGTGTAATTTGATAATAATTAAAATTTTAATTCGATACAGATGAAAAGTAAAATAGGCGTTTATATTTGTCATTGTGGTGGAAACATATCAGATTATGTTGATGTAAATAAAGTTCGAGAGTCTGTAAAAGAGATCCAAGGTGTTGAAATTTCTATTGATACGATGTTTGCTTGTGCCGATTCAAGTCAAAAGCAAATTGCAGAAGACATAGCCAACAAGAAATTAGATGCTTTAGTAGTTGCATCCTGTTCGCCAAAATTACACTATCCTACTTTTAGTGCAGTAGCCGAGCGTGGTGGACTAAATAAATACAATTACGTTCATGCAAATATTCGCGAACAGGTATCATGGGCTCACTCAGACAATAAAGAAGGTGCAACCGAAAAAGCAATTAAAGTTGTAAAAAGTGCAATTGCAAGAGTAAAAGAATCAGTTCCATTAGAGCCTATTGAAGTAAAAGCTCAAAAATCAATAGCCGTTTTAGGTGCAGGTGTTGCCGGCATGAGAGCTGCAAAAGAACTTGCCGACCTGGGCATTCAGGTATATTTAATTGAACGTGAACATTTCGTTGGCGGTAGAATATCACAGCTTGATTTTCTATGTGGTGCAGATATTACCGGTAAAGAACTTGTTACTCAATTATACGAAAAGATACATAAACATCCGAATGTTACTCTTTTTACAGGTGCCGAAGTAATTGAAAAAGGAGGCAGTATCGGCAACTTTAAGGTTAAAGTAAAAATTACACCCCGATATATTAAGGATGAATGTAATCCGGAACAACTACAAAAGGCTATTGATGTTTGTCCGGTAGAGGTCGAGGATGATTTTAATTTTAATATCACAAAGCGAAAGGCAATCTACAGGAATTATGACAGTGAGTATCCTCATTTTCCAACAATTGACAGTAAAAATTGTACTCGCTGCGGCGAATGTGAGAAAGTATGTTCGAGTATAGATTTCACCCAAAAAGAAGAAATAATTGATTTAACAGTCGGGTCTATTCTTGCTGCTACCGGATTTGATCCTTATCAACCTAAAGAAAATGAATTTGGTTGGGGTATTGAGAATGTTGTTACCTTACCTCAGTTTCGCCGCATAATAAATATGTGCGACAACAAATTGATATATAAAGGAAAAGAAATTAAAGACATAGCTTATATCTATTGCGTAGGAAGCCGGCAAGTTGAAGGTGATAATAAATATTGTTCAAGATATTGCTGTACGGCAACTCTTTATACTTCGATTCTTACTCATAAAAAATATAAAGGAATACATAGTTTTCACTTTAACAGAGGTATAAGAACATACGGGAAGCAAGAAGTAATTTACGACGAGGCTTCTCGCCTTGGTGATATCTTTCTTCAATCATACGAATATGACCCACCTGTAGTAACAAAAGTAAATGGCAAAACAAATGTTAAGATTGAAGATCTATTAACGGGAGGAAAAGAGATTGAGGTTAATGCAGATTTGGTTGTTTTAGTAACCGGTATGGAACCTCGAAATGATTGCAGCATTGGAGATGTTTTAAAAATTCCGAAAGGAAGAGATAGGTTTTACAATGAAATTCACATGAAATTACGTCCGGTTGAAACCGTTATTGACGGTGTTACGATTGCCGGTGCCTGCCAAGGACCGAAAAACATCATGGAATCAATGAATTCTGCTTTATCGGCAGCTGCAAAATCTTATTCTATTGTAAATAAAGGCGAATTGGCTTTGGAACCGATTATCGCAAAAGTTGATAAAGACACTTGTGTTTGGTGTGGAAAATGTGCCGAAGCTTGTCCTTTTGATGCAATAACAAAAGTTAATGCAAATGGAAAAGAAATTGCTGAAATTAATGCTTCGGTTTGTAAAGGTTGTGGTATGTGTCTCCCTGTGTGCGAAAGCGACTCAATTGACATGGATGGCTTTACAAATACTGAGATTGAAAGTATGATAAATGTATTGGCAGAAAATTAATAAAATTTTATTTGACTGATAAAAAACAGGCTTATGAATGTAGGTAATAAAAAGACGGTATTAAAGATGAAAGAAAAACGGCAAGTTTCTCAAGCCGTAAAAGATGAGTTAAAGCTATTTACAAAAACGAAGAAGGCAATATTAAAAGCACTCAAGGATAATAAAAAAAACGTACCCGAACTTTCAGAAGAACTTAATATGCCAACAGACAGAGTTTTGTATTTCCTAATGTCTTTACAAAAATATGGTTTTGTTCAGGTCGATGGTATTGATGATATGGATGAATATTTTTATTATAAATTGAAAGATAATGGCTAAAATAAATCCTAAATTTACGGACGAATTAAAAAAATACGGTGCATTTGATACTAATGCATGTTACAACTGTGGACATTGTACTGCTGTTTGTTCTCTCTCGACCGAAGAAGATTCATTCCCTCGTGAAATGGTAAGGTTCAGTGTACTGGGTTTAGAAGATGAGCTAAAAACATCATTAAAACCATGGCTATGCTATTATTGTGGCGAATGTAGCCAGACCTGTCCGCGACAAGCATTTCCCGGCGAATTGATGATGACCTTAAGACGATGGCTAACAGCACAATACGACTGGACTAAACTATCAGGTTTATTATATAAATCCTTACCGCTAAGCATAACATTTTTTATACTTGTTATTGCTGCTGTTCTTGGGTATTCTTGGCATGAGAATTTTAATATCGAAAAAATAATGCATGTAGGACATTATTTTGAAATGTTTGCAATTGCCGGTGTTTTTGCTTTAATCATTTTACCTAATATAATAAGAATGTGGTATTTAACAATTATTAAAGCAGGCGTAAAAGTTAAAGCAATTGATTATATATATAAATTCTGGGACTTACTTGTCCATATGTTTACACAAAAAAGAGCTCTCGGCTGCGACGACAACCAGGTTCGATGGTTTGAACATTTGATTCTTGTAATCGGTTATCTGTCGTTACTTTTTACAACAGTTGCTTTAGATTGGTTTGGAACTTCTTCGAAGTTTATTATTTATCTCGGTTATGCCGAAAGTGCACTTATTTTTATCGTTACCTTTATCTTTATGTACGAACGCATAAAAAAATCAAAAGAACTGTCAAGTCATGCCCATCCGAGTGATTGGTTTTTCGTCATTTGGTTGTTTTTAATGGGATTAACGGCTTTTATTGTCAGAATATTTATTGATACCGATCTAATTACAAATAATTTATGGATATATCTTGTCCACCTTATCGTTCTTGTTCAATGGGCTCTTATCATTGTTCCGTTCGGGAAATGGACACATTTCTTGTATCGTTCCTTTGCTATGTATTTTGATGCTTTAAAGAAAGATCAAGTCTAATATTAAGCAGAAATTAGCACTTATTATACAACAATAATTGAATCCATTACAAGACATAAATTGTAATAAGCTTACTACTCAGCAGGTAGAAAACTAATTTTTAATCAGAAGCCAAAGATTGTAGAGAACTAATCATAACAAAGAAGCAAACAAGGATTGTTTATATGTAAATATTATCATATTGAAAACCATTACTAATCTGAGAATATGAGGTAAATAGAGTCTGTTCTGATGATAAGCAGCAACTAATATTTACGGCCTGTTTTATTTTAAAATATGAATAGTTGTTCTTTTTATTTAATTTCTATTAATTTCGTGAATTAAATTTAGAAATAAGAAATGGAACAAATTTTTGAACTATCCAAAGAATATATTGAAGAAATAAAGCAGGTAATTGCAGATAAAGATGAAGCTAAGGCAAAAGAGCTTTTAAATGAACTTCATGCTGCCGACCTTGCCGAGATTTATGACGAGCTCAATATTGAAGAAGCAAAATTTCTTTATCTTTTATTAGACACAGAGAAAGCTGCTGATGTACTGGCAGAGCTTGAAGACAACGATAGAGAAAGATTCCTTAAAGCCTTACCCCCTGAAGTAATTGCCCGCCAGTTTATTGACGAAATGGACTCTGACGACGCTGCCGATGTTATTGGCGAAATGTCTGAAGAGAAACAAGAAGAAGTACTTTCGCATATTGATGATGCTGAACATGCAGGTGATATTGTCGACCTGCTGAATTACGATGAAGATTCTGCCGGTGGTTTGATGGCAAAAGAATATATTGCGGTTCAGGAAGACTGGAATATAGAGAAATGTATTCAGGAGATAAAAAAACAATCAGAAGATGTTGATGATATTTATTTTGTTTATGTTGTAAATAAGGACAATATCTTAAAGGGAATTGTATCATTAAAAGATCTTCTGCTTCACGATTCAAAAGAAATAATAACAAATATTATCAACACCGAAATAATTTACGTAAAAACTGACACAGCTGCCGAGGAAGTTGCAAATATTATGGATAAATACGACTTAGTAGCAATTCCTGTTGTTGATAGCATAAACAGATTACTGGGTCGTATTACAATTGATGATGTTGTAGATGTTATTCGTGAGGAAGCAGAAAAAGATTACCAGCTTATTTCCGGTATCACCTCAGACGTTGAATCGTCCGACCATGTTTTTCACCTCACACGTGCCCGTCTTCCGTGGTTGCTAATCGGTTTGTTTGGTGGAATACTTGGTGCACAAGTAATCAGCCATTACGAAGGCGACTTAAGAATCTATCCCGAAATGGCTTTCTTTATACCTTTAATAGCAGCTATGGGCGGAAATGTTGGTATTCAATCTTCATCAATTATAGTACAAGGATTGGCTAACAATTCTCTGGGTTTAGAAAGTACCGGCAAAAAACTATTTAAAGAGTTATCTGTTGGTTTTATGAACGGAATTATTTGTGCAGCCCTGATAATGGGATTCAATTTAATTTTTTCCGACTCTATGGCACTTTCTGTAACTGTTAGCATTGCTTTGTTTATTGTCATTCTTTTTGCTTCTGTTTTTGGTACTATAATTCCTCTGACATTAAATAAGTTTAAAATTGACCCGGCACTGGCAACAGGTCCATTTATTACCACTGTTAACGATATAATGGGACTTTTGCTTTATTTAACAATTGGAAGATTTATTTTCGGGATGGTAAATGTTTTTTAATACCAACACAAGACAACAAATATGAATAATTTTGAAAAAAATATAATTATTGCAATTGACGGATTCTCGTCATGCGGTAAAAGCACATTGGCAAAAGAGATTGCTCAAAAAATAAATTACACATATATCGATAGCGGTGCAATGTATAGAGCAATAACACTTTTGGCAATAAGACATAATTTAATTGACGGAATAAATGTTAACGAAGAAGAACTAAACAAAATACTTGATTCGGTTCAAATTCAATTTAAATTAAATAAAGAAACACATCAGCAAGACATATTTATTAATGACGAAAATGTAAGTGAAGATATTCGCGATATTGAAGTGTCAGATCAGGTAAGTATAATTAGTAAATTAAAATTTGTAAGGCAAAAATTAGTTGAATTACAACGTAAACTCAGCAAGAATAAAAGAATTGTAATGGATGGTCGAGATATCGGGACGGTTGTCTTTCCCGATGCAGAATTGAAAATATTTATGACCGCCTCAGAAGATATTCGTGCAAAACGAAGATACGACGAACTTGTTGAAAAAGGCATAGAGGTTAATCTGCAAGATATCAGGAAGAATATTAAAAAACGTGATTTTCTTGATCAAAACAGAGAAGAAAGCCCACTCAGGAAAGCAGATGATGCAATTGAACTTAATAATTCAGATTTATCAAAAGAAGAACAACTTATTTGGATTGAAAATGTTTTAGATGAAAAGTTCAAAAAATAAATGGAAGTAATTGTTGATAAAAACTCCGGTTTCTGCTTTGGAGTTGCGAATGCAATAAATAAAGCCGAAGAGATATTAAGCAAAAAAGAGAAACTGTATTGTCTTGGGCAAATGGTACATAACGACGAAGAAATCTCACGGCTCGAAAATCTTGGTTTAATTACAATTACAAATGAAGAGTTTAAACAATTACATAACTGCAAAGTTTTGCTTAGGGCTCATGGCGAACCACCCGAAACATATTTAATTGCTAAAGAAAACAATATCGAACTAATTGATTCTACCTGCCCTATTGTAAGAAATCTTCAAAAAAAAGTTAAGAAATCTTTTAGTGGACTTGAAGATAATGATAAACTTGTTATTTACGGAAAGGCTGAACATCCGGAGATTATTAGTTTGGCAGGTCAGTGTAATAACGAAGCCATAGTTGTAAAAGATGAAAAAGATTTAGATAAGCTAAACTTTGATGGTTCAATTAAGCTTTTTTCTCAAACTACCAATAACCCCGAAAATTATAATAAAATAAGTAAAGAGATTCAAAAACGATTACTCAATAAAAACAATGATTTAGATATTACCAACTCAATCTGTAGAGATGTTGCAAGCAGGGAAGGAATTCTTAGTGATTTTGCAAAAGAAAATGATATCGTAATTTTTACTTCAGGTAAAAACAGCTCTAACGGAAAGATGCTTTATAATCAATGTATAAAAGTCAATCCAAACACTTACTTTATTTCATCTGTACAAGAGCTTAAGTCCGATTGGTTTTCAAAGTCGGATAAAGTTGGCGTTTGCGGCTCAACATCAACGCCGGCTTGGCTAATGGAAGAAGTTGCAACAAAGATTAAAACATTTAATAATGGATAGTTACATAAGATAAACATAAAAGATATGACAAAAATTAATTCAATAGCCGTACTAACATCAGGTGGCGATGCACCGGGAATGAATGCAGCAATAAGAGCAGTTGTAAGAGCAGGAATCTTCAATAAAATGAAAGTTTTTGGAGTAATGCGAGGATACGAAGGACTCATAAGCGGCAACTTTAAAGAGATGGTATCGCGTGATGTAAGTAATATTATTCAAACGGGTGGTACAATTTTAAAAACAGCAAGAAGCAAAGAATTTCATGAAATTGAAGGAAGAAAAAAAGCATATAATAAACTAAAAAGAGCAGGAATTGATGCTTTAATTGTAATAGGTGGTGATGGAACTCTGAGAGGTGCAAGACAATTTACAAACGAATTTAACATTCCCGTAATTGGAATGCCCGGTACAATCGACAATGATTTATGGGGAACTGATTATACTATTGGCTACGATACTGCTCTTAACACTGTAGTTGAAGCCGTAGATAAAATACGTGATACTGCTGCTTCTCACAATAGGTTATTCTTTGTTGAAGTAATGGGGCGTGATGCAGGTTTCCTTGCTTTAAGAAGCGGAATTGCATGTGGTGCGGAAGCTATCCTTATTCCTGAAAAAGAAACTCACCTCGACCAGCTTAAATCATACCTTGAGAAAGGCAAAAAGAAAAGAAAATCAAGCAGCATTATTATTGTAGCCGAAGGTGACGATGCCGGTGGAGCATTTGAGATTGCCAAAAAGGTAAAAAAGGACTTCTCAGATTATAGCATTCGTGTATCAATTCTTGGTCATATTCAACGTGGTGGCAGACCAAGTGCTTTTGACAGGGTAATGGCAAGCAGACTAGGGGTTGCAGCAGTTGATGCCTTACTTGATGATCAAAAAAGTATCATGGTTGGTATGCAAAACAGAGAAATAGTTCATGTTCCCTTTAATAAAACAATAAAATATCACAAAGGAATTAACGATTCTTTACTTGTAACAGCTGATATTCTTACAATATAATTCTCGAATCTTAATATCCATTATATTTTAATTTTCAGATAATATTCTCCAATTTTAAACTTTGTCTTTAATATGGCTATGTATAAATTATTACAAATACAGAAATAGCAATTTTCCGTAATTACCTAATTACATGTACATAAAGCTGTTAATAAATCGTTAATTATATGTTTATAAGCCACTAAAAACTTTAACTTAAGTTAATATTGAGAGTCTTTTTTTTATTTATTTTAGCTATTAAACTATGAAGCAATAATTAATAAACAACAGAACTACTTATTTTTTTTTTTACTAACTATAAATTAATGTCTATGAAAAAAATTACTTTAATGTTTAGTGCATTTCTCATTCTTTTGCTTTTAGGGGCAAATATGTCAATTGCACAGGTTACTACTTCAGGAATGAATGGTAAAGTAACCGATGAAAATGGTGCCCCATTACCGGGAGCAACTATTGTAGCTATCCACACACCAACAGGAACACAAGCAGGTGGAATAAGCGATAGCGATGGTTTCTTTCATCTGTCAAACCTTGATGTTGGTGGACCATATAAAGTTGTCATTAGCTATATTGGCTATAAGAATTACGAAAGGAACAATATTTATCTTACTTTGGGGCAAAGTTTCCAGATTAAAGTAAAACTGTCAAAATCTGCTGTTGAGGTTAATGAAGTAAGTGTAACAGCTAACAAAAATGATATTTTTGACGGAAACAGAACAGGAACCGAGACAGTTGTAAACATGGAAAAGATTAATTCCATTCCAACAGTTTCAAGAAGCATTTCCGACTTTGCTCGTTTAACACCTCAGGCAAGTATTACCTCAAGAGGTGGTGTCAACATTGCAGGTACAAACAGTCGCTACAACTCAATTTTCATTGATGGTGCCGTAAACAACGATGTTTTCGGATTGGCAGATAACGGAACAAATGGCGGTCAGATTGGAATTTCACCTATTAGTATTGATGCAATTGAGCAATTTCAAATTGTTGTAGCACCTTTTGACGTTCGCCAAGGTGGTTTCGCAGGTGGAGGAATAAATGCAGTAACAAGAAGCGGTTCAAATAATATCGAAGGTTCTCTATATTATTATATGAGGAATCAGAATCTTGCAGGATTAACACCAACAGATAATGAAGAAGTAGAAAGACAAAAACTTGATGAATTTACTGCTGCAACGTATGGTGTACGTGTTGGTGGCCCTATTATCGAGAATAAATTATTCTTCTTTGTAAATGCTGAGATTCAGAAAGAAGAAACACCTCAACCTTTTGATTTTGCTGATTACTCAGGCGATGCTTCAAGAGATGATATCCTTGCTTTACAAAACAAATTGATTAATGATTATAATTACGATCCCGGAACATTTGAAAATAATATTAAAACCCTTGACGGAAAAAAATTATTCCTTCGTTTTGATTATAATATCAATAACAAGAATAAATTAATGATTCGTCATTCATATACACATGGTGAGTCTATTAGTCCTTCTCGTTCAAGTAGCTCTGCAATTAGTTTTGCTAATGGTGGTATTTTCTTCCCAAGCACAACAAACTCAACAGCAATTGAATTAAAAAGTAGATTTGGTGAGGATATGTCGAACAAATTAATTGTTGGATATACCACAGTTCGCGACGACAGAGACCCAATGGGAAATCCATTTCCTAAAGTTAAAATTGATAATGGTAATGGCGACATTTATTTTGGTAGCGAAGAGTATTCAACTGCAAATGAACTTAATCAAAACATTTTCACTTTAACCGATAACTTCCAGATATTTAAAGGAAAACACACTTTCACATTTGGTACACACAACGAATTTTATAAGATCTACAACCTGTTTATTCGCCAAAATTATGGTGTTTATAAATATGATAGCTTAAGCCAATTCATGAATGATCTTAATGCAAGTGAATTCTATCGTAGTTATTCAGTAATTGACAATATTACAGGTGACGGTTCTGCAGCTGCTGCTGATTTTAATGCAATGCAACTTGGATTTTATGCACAAGATGAGATTCAAGCTACTGACAACCTTAAGATTACAGCTGGTATTCGTGTTGATATTCCTATATTTACACAACAACCTGCAGTTGACACACATTTTAACGATTCTACAATTGCACTCATTGAGGCACAAGGTTATGATATGAGTAAAGCCAAAGCAGGCCAAATGCCATCATCTCAGTTAATGATATCACCTCGACTTGGATTTAACTATGACATGTTTGGTGATAAGAAAATGCAACTTCGTGGAGGTACAGGAATCTTTACAAGTCGTATTCCTTTTGTATGGCCGGGAGCTGCTTATAACAACAATGGTTTAATGGTTGGAAATACCTGGGCACAAGATGTTGCTTTCAGACAAGATGTGAATAACCAGTACACATCAACTTCTTTTAATCCCGATAGCAAAGATGTTCCCTCAGGCGACATGAACCTGTTTGTTAGCGATTTTAAATTCCCTCAAGTATGGAGATCTACTCTTGCTTTAGATGCTAAACTTCCGGGTGGATTTGTTGCTACCGTCGAAGGAATTTTCAGCAAAACTCTAAACAATGTTTTATATTACAACTACAATATCAAGCCATCAACAGAGAATTTAACAGGAACACCTGACAATAGACCATTATTCAATCGCAAAGATGAAGTTGACGACACTTATGGCTATATCATGGTTGCTGAAAATACCAACGAAGGTTATACATATAACTTCACCACTTCAATAAGAAAAACTTTTGATTTCGGACTAACAGGTAGTTTATCATACACTTATGGTTCGGCAAAATCTGTTTTTGATGGTACATCATCACAAAACTCTTCACAATGGCGCTACATGGAGCAATCTCATGGACGCAATTATGTTGGTTTAACAACTTCCGATTTTGACTTGGGTCATCGCTTTGTCGGTTTCTTAAACTATCAGTTCGAATGGTTAAATCATGCTAAAACAAGTATCTCACTTTTCTATAACGGACAATCAGGAAAACGATTCTCATACCTTTATAAGAATGGTAATAAAATGACCAATGAGAATAGTAAAGACATGGACTTAATTTACATACCAAAAGACAAATCTGATATTATCTTTACAGGTACAGCTGATGAACAACAAGCTCAATGGGATGATTTAGATGCATTTATTGCACAAGATGCATACCTAAGCAAGCATCGTGGCGAATACTCAGAAAGGAATGGAGCCCGCTTACCATTTGTAAATGTACTTGACCTTAAATTAACTCAGGATTTTTATATTAAAGCAGGAGGAATGACTCATAATCTACAAGTTACCTTCGATATTTTCAACTTAGGAAATATGATTAATAAAGATTGGGGACGCCGCTACTATGCAAGCTATTATGATAACATTCGCTTAATTAAATTTGAAGGCTTCCAAACTGATGCTGATGGAAACGATACAACAGTTCCTACTTTCTCATTTAGCAGACCTGATGATGATAAGCCATGGGATGTTGACGACTCAGGTATTATGAGTTCAAGATGGCAAGCTCAACTAGGAGTTAGATATTTCTTCTAGAAGAATTAAAGTAATAAGAATTAGTACAAATAATTCTTATTACTTTATTGAAATTAAATAGTAATAGGGCATCTTTGTGATGCCCTGTTTCTTTTTTAAAAAAGGGGTATAATTTTTGCTTTTTAGGATGCTTCACTTTATTACTAACAATTTAATAATGAAACAGATTTATTTACTTTTCATTTTAATTCTGACAAATCATTTTTTAGTTCTGTCACAAAGAATAAATGTACTTAGTGAAACTGACCTGACTCCAATTAATAATGTTACCATATACACCCCTGATTTTTCAATATCAACACTAACAAATAAAAATGGCAATGCGGATATCTCCAATTTTTTAGGTAAGGAATTTATTATTTTTCAACATCCCTCCTACCAAACTGTCACATTAAGTTACAAACTAATAAAAAGTAATAATTATGAAGTTCTTCTAAGTGAAAGAACCATTAAACTTTCTGAAATTACAATTTCTGCAAATAAATGGAAACAGGAAAGCATTGAAATCCCAAATAAAATAATATCCATTCAAGCAAAAGACATCAGTTTTAATAACCCTCAAACCAGTGCTGATGTATTAAGCAATTCTCACGAGATATTCATTCAAAAAAGTCAATTAGGTGGTGGAAGCCCTATGATTAGAGGCTTTGCAGCTAACCGCTTACTTATTGAAGTTGATGGAATACGCATGAATAACATTATTTTCAGAAGCGGTAATCTTCAGAATATAATCTTAATAGACCCAAATTCCTTATCGGGAAGTGAAGTAATTTTGGGCCCGGGAACTGTAATTGATGGTAGCGATGCAATTGGTGGTGTAATGAATTTTCAAACTAAAAGTGTTACCTTATCAGAAAATGACACTGCCAATATTAAATTAAATGGATTTATAAGGTATTCGACTGCTAATAATGAGGAAACTAGTAATTTTATCTTTAATTACGGAAGAAAGAAATGGGGTTTATTAATTGTAGCTAGTCATAGCTCATTTGGCGATTTAAGAACAGGAGCAAATAGAAGCAGCAAATATCCTGATTGGGGCAAACGCCCTGAATATGTTCAGCTTATTGATGGACATGATAGTATAGTTGAAAACACAAATGTAAATATCCAAAAGTTCTCCGGATATTCTCAGAATAATTTTCTTCAAAAATTAAAATGGGAAATAACAAAAAATATAAGCTTAGATTATTCCTTATTTTACTCAAATTCATCAAATATCCCCCGCTACGACAGACTTATTCAATATAAAGATGATAAATTAAAATATGCTCAATGGGAATATGGCCCTCAATTTTGGTTATTGCACAACTTAAACATTAAACTTAACAAGTCGCATAAATTATATAATCAAATGCTTATCTCTCTATCATATCAAGACATTGAAGAAAGTAGAATAGATAGAAAACTAAATAGCGAAAATAAACGTATCAGGATAGAAAAGGTAAAAGCCTATTCACTAAATATTGATTTTGAGAAAGAACTCTCAGAAAATAACACCTTCTTTTACGGAATTGAAGGAATACTAAATTTTGAAAACTCTTCAGCTGAGAAAATAAATATTTTTACCGATGAAACAACAATCTGTGATACTCGTTATCCGGACGGTGGTACTAAATTTCAATCGGGTGCAGCCTACCTTAATTATAAACTAAAATTAAATAACTTTTTGAGATTTCAAACCCGCATACGATATAGCAGAATAAATCTGAATTCGAAATTCAACACCAATCCCTATAACTTTCCATTTAGTGATATTAGAATCAATACCGGAGCATTAAACGGGAGCTTTGGATTTGTTTATACTCCAAAACAAGATATTTTCTTAAATTTAAATTTAGGTTCCGGATTCAGAGCTCCAAATCTTGATGATATTGCAAAAGTATTTGACTCGGAACCTGAGCATGTTGTTGTACCAAATGAGAATCTAAAATCTGAGTATGCGTATAATAGTGATCTCACAATTGAGAAGATTTTTAATAAGAGTGCAAAATTAAATATTACATTTTTTTATACCTACCTCGACAACGCTATGGTACGACGTGATTTTACTTTAAACGGGCAAGATTCAATTATGTATGATGGTGTTTTAAGTAAAGTCGAAGCTGTTGTAAATGCAGGATATGCAACAGTTTATGGTGCTAGTATTGCATTTTCAGCCGATATTGACAAACATTTTGCAACAAAAGCAAATATCTCGTACTCAACGGGTAAAGACGACGAACAATACCCTCTTAGACATATTCCACCAGTATTCGGCAACCTCACACTAATATATAAAGCAGAAAGATTTAAATCTGAAATATATTCAAACTTTAATGCCAATAAACCATGGGATAAATTACCGCCAAGCGAACAGGCAAAAACACATTTGTATACTGCTGACGGAACACCTGCATGGATTACTTTAAATGTAAAAGCATCATATCAGATAAATAAATACATTCAAGCCAATGTTGGGATTGAGAACATTTTTGATACTCACTACCGGCCTTATTCATCCGGAATATCTGCACCCGGACGAAATCTCATTATAGCAATAAGAGCCAACTTGTAGTTTATAGTTTATCCTTTGCCTACCAACGTTCTCTCCATTTGTTAGTCTTCGGATCAAAATCATAACGATATTCATGCTTCCACCTATTCCACTTACCACGTTTGCTTGGAATAATAAAGGATAAAATAATTTCATGCGACCCACTATTATATGCTCTTAGAGATGAAGTAACAATATCATAAGAATAAGCTAATTTTAATCTGTTTTTAATACGGATACCTGCAACAAGTACAATAGCATCTTTAAGCCTGTATGAAGCCCCCAATAAAAACATTTGCTTGTATTGAGTATTAAAATTTATATCTAACTGCATAGGACTACCTTTTGTAAAACTCCAAAGCACAGAAGGCTCAAAATCAAAATCTCTGATAGGACTAAAGAAATAACCACCTGTAAAATAAAAATGTCTGGCCAGATTAATAATTCCTTCGCGGCCATCATCAATAAATAATTTTGCAGTCGATCCAAGCAAATTCAATATAGAAAAGCCAAAGTAAAACTTTTCGTTATAAACAAAAGTACCAAAACTGGCATCAGGTCGCCAATCCTTATCTGCAACAGCCAAGCTAATAGAGTTATCATTCGGATTCTGAATAGTTAAACTTGCTCCGTCAATTCCATATTGAAGAATATCACCTGACAATCCTAATGACATATTGAAGCTGCTAAACTCAATATGATGTGCATAGGCTAACTTAATACCTACAGTTTTTTGAGGCCCCAATGCATCTTTCATAGCAACAATGCCAATTCCCATTAACCTGTTAATACGAGATTGATATGAAAATGTTTGTGTTTTAGGCGAACCTTCAAAGCCATTCCATTGGTTTCTGTAATGAAGTAAAAACTCGGTATATTTTTTCGACCCGTAACAGGCAGGATTGTATTGATAAATATCAATCATACGTTGCGAGAACTGAGGAATCTGCTGTGCACTTATCATCTCAGGGATAAGTAATATTAGTAACAATTTTAAAAACCTTTTCATAAATATCCTCCCCATTATCTGATTATTGTAACATTACCATGTAAAATACCTTTTTCAGATTCACCTGTATTTAAGATAAAATAATAAGTATGAGCCGGTAAATCCTTATTCCGGTATTTGCCATCCCAGTTATTTTGATAATTATTAGCAGAAAAAACTTTATTCCCGTTTCTGTTAAAAATATCAAGTTGAGAATTTGGATACTTATCAATATTCTCAATTACCCAATAGTCATTAACACCATCACCATTCGGGCTAAAGCTGTTGTATATTACTATCTCGGGCAGTGGACGTTCCGAAACCGATATTGTAATAGACTCATTACTTATACAACCTAAAGTATCTGTCACTTCAAGTGTGTAAGTTGTTGTTTCCTGTGGTGTTACAACGGGATTATAAATTGTGGTTTCCGAAATCTCATAATCAGGTGACCATAAATATGTCCAATACGAGGCGAAAGTAGCTTCTAACTGAATACTTTCATCTGAAAAGATGGCTGTATCATTACCTATATCAAGAAGTGGAGCAGCTTGAACATCAAGATATACAGAATCAATAATAGAACCACAAGCATTTGAAGCTGTAACATAATACATACCTGCTGTTGAAACACTAATTACAGGTGTATTATCTCCGCTAGACCAGATATAATCAGTTACTAAATTACCATAAGCCTCAAAGATTGCAACATCACCCTCGCAAATAAGAGTGTCTTTACTAAGCTCAAGGCTAGGTAAATCAATAACTGTAACCATAACAGAATCAGTGGCAACTGCACATGAGGTATTTGGATAAAAGGCTTCTAAACTATACATCCCTGCTGAAGTAACCTGAATGCTTTGTTCTGTACTTCCTGTTGACCATAAATAGCTTGCAGCTAAATCACCGGGGTCTAGCATTATAGTATCACCAATACAAAGAGAAATATCCTCGCCAAGCTCAAAAGACAATGTTGGATAGTTTTCAATAGTAATTGAATCTATTACTTCACCACATTCATTAGTAACTGTAACATAGTATGTTCCCGGCAAATGAACAGACTCATATGATTGAACCGAACCTGAACTCCATAAATATGTGGCATACTCTGATTCAACATTAAGCATAAGGTTATCCTCCTCACAAATTGTTGTGTCGTTCCCCAGGTCAATATCAGGTGCAGAAAGTATTTCAACATCAACATTATCAGAATTTGCACAGCCAAAATCGTCAGTAACCGTTACAGAATAGTTTCCCGGCGTACTAACAGTTATTGATGGAGTAACAGAACCATTCTGCCATAAATATGATTCAAAGCCTCCTGATACCGTTAAAATAGTATCGGTATTTTCACAAATGAGAATTAGTTGATTACCTATGTCAACCACAGGTAAGCTATGAATATTTACAGCTTGAACAACCGTATCGGAATAGGTGCTAAAGTTCCTTATCAACTGAACATTAAATGTTCCTGATAACGAAAAAATATGATATGGATTAGTCAGTACTGAAGTATTATTTGAACCTGAAGCAGGATCATCGAAGTTCCATTCAACTGAATTAACGCCATTTAAATCAGAAATAAAAAATAGAGTTGAATCGCCAAGGCATAAGTTAAAATATGTAAATCTGGGATTATTAAAATAGCTTTGAATAAAATTGGGTAAACCTCTCCTACTTCGCTTTACAGTTAATGAAATACCATCGTCAACATAGTTACAGTTAAGTGCATTTGCATTGGGATTATTTATTACGCCTAGAAAAAAACTTAAATTTCTTGCAAGATATATTTTACTATCCGGTCCAAGTTGCAAACCACCAATATTGGAGCTCGTACTGGTTGCAACCAGTGTTGCCGAAGCAATAATTGCAGATGCTGAACCAGCTTGCATATTTATCTGATAAACCTTGTTGTTATTAGTGGTACTACAATACAATTTTGTTCCATCTGCCGAAAACTCAACACCATAAGGATTTGCGTAATCAGAAGAAGATAAGGTGATTGGATTTGAAACAATTCCTGTTGTAGCATTAAAATCAAGAATCTCAAATGTATTATTATTTGCCGAGGTGGCCAAGGCAATCTTTGTACCATCAGGAGATGCTTTCATTTGGCCAACTGAGATATCAGAATTAAGATTTGTGCCACCATGTACAACACCTACATTTGAAACGACTGCTGTTCCTACACCTGCAGGCGATACTAGATATGCATAAAAGGCATTTGTACCTCTCTCGTGAGTTATTACCCAGTAATCTACCTCATTACTATGCATAACAGCCGTTAACTTTTCCGTGGTTGAAGATAAAAGAAGAATATTTTTTATAGCTGTAACTTCGCCTAAACCTCCGTTTGCAGACATATCAACTTCCGAGTAGCTTAATCCATTATTTCCTGTATAGGCATCATTTGTAAATATGTAATAGCTATCCGGAGTACCGGGATGAGGAATAATTATACTGCTTTGAGTTGATGAGGCATGACCGAGCAAACCTGTGCCATTTGTCATAACATTGTGGTTCATATCCCATATTGTCATTCCATTTGAATAGAATAACAAATTACCATTACTATCAGACATTGTAGAAGAACCTCCATGAGAGTTCACCATTCCATCGGTTAATGCTGTAGGTGTAGGTGAATTAAAATCAAGTCCGGCATTTTGACCAAAATACCATATATTACTTTCATTTTGAGAAAATGAGATTTGAACATAAAACAATAATACGAAAGTATAAAATAATAAAAATAGATTCTTCATTCAGCGAAAAATTAATAAAACACCCACTATAAAAACAAGTCATTACAAATAATATTGCAATATAATTATGAGTTTCAAAATTACAAAGAAGAATATTTTTTATAGCTGTAACTTCGCCTAAACCTCCGTTTGCAGACATATCAACTTCCGAGTAGCTTAATCCATTATTTCCTGTATAG
>JANTGP010000023.1 GCA_024762835.1 Bacteroidota bacterium | reverse complement strand
GTATTAGAAAAATAAAAGGAGTTGAAGGAGTAGCTTCTATCGGGCGTCTTTTTAATATTACTAAAAACAAGAATAAAAAAAAGTTTGAATTATCACATATTTTTAAGGATAAAGTTACCAGTCAGGAACAATTAGACAGTTTAAAAAAAATAGTTTATTCATTGCCTTTCTATAAAGGCCTGTTATACAACGACACATCGCATGTTTTTGCAATGGGTATAACCATAAACAGTAAACTTATCAGAACTCAAAAAAGAGAAGATATTATTCAGAAAATAGAAGATGTTTGTAATACATTTAGTAAACGATATAACATTGAGGTACATTATGCAGGCTTACCTTATTCCCGTACTGTCATTGCAAAAATAGTAAGACAAGAATTGATTTTGTTTATTATTCTTGCCCTGTTGGTTACAGCAATAATATTGTTTTTGTTTTTCAAATCATTTAAAGTTGTAATCTTTTCTCTACTTGTTGTAGGGATTGCTGTAATTTGGTCTTTCGGAAGTATGGTTTTGTTTGGTTATCAAATAACTGTTATTTCGGGAATGATACCTCCTCTGATGATTGTAATTGGCATACCAAACAGTATTTATTTCCTTAATAAGTATCAACAAGAAATAAAAGAACACGGAAACAAAATAAAAGCCTTGCAAAGAGTTATCAGGCGAATTGGGAATGCTGCATTTTTTACAAATCTCACTACAGCTTTGGGTTTTGCAACCTTTATTACAACCAGCAGCGAGATTCTTATTGAATTTGGAGTAATTGCTTCATTAAATATTATTGGCGTTTTTATTATTTCAATTTTATTAATCCCTATTATCTTTAGTTTCCTTTCGCCGCCAAGCCCTAAGCAAACAAACCATTTGGAAAATAAAAGAATAAAAAAGTTTGTCGATAGTTTAATTCATATCTTAGTTTACCACAGAGTAAAAACATTTATTATAACAGCTGTTTTAATAATTACCAGCTTTCTTGGAATAAGTTTAATGAAGTCAACAGGTTTTCTTGTTGATGATATTTCACATTCGAGTAAAGTATTTAAAGACCTTAAGTTTTTTGAACATAGTTTTAATGGTATTATGCCACTTGAAATTATGGTTGACACAAAAAAGAAAAAAGGCGTAATGAAATTGTCAACACTGAAAACGATTGATAAATTTCAACAAAAATTAAAAGATTACCCCGAATTGTCAGAAAGCATTTCAATTGTAAACGGAGTAAAGTTTGCCAAACAAGCCTACTACAACGGGAAAGAAAAGTATTACAGTTTACCCGGCAATCGTGAAATAAACTTTATTCTTGCTTACCTTTCAAAAGATAAAAACAAGTCGGAAATAACAGAAAACTTTGTAGACAGCACTGGAAGATATGCAAGAATAAGCGTTAAAGTAGCTGATATTGGAACTACACGAATGAAAAAGCTTTATCAGAAGTTGGGTGAAGATATTCAAACTATTTTCCCTCAAAATAAATACCACGTTACAGTTACCGGTACTAGTATTACTTTCTTTAAAGGGACAGGCTACTTGATTAAAAACCTGTTTACCAGTTTACTATTGGCAATCCTTATTATTGCACTATTAATGGCTGCAATGTTTTCATCGTGGAGAATGATTATTGTTGCACTTATTCCGAATATTATTCCTCTGTTATTTACAGCTGCCATAATGGGTTTCTTTGGCATACCGATTAAGCCATCTACAGTTTTGGTTTTTAGTATCGCATTTGGTATCTCAGTTGACGACACCATCCATTTCCTCTCAAAATACAGACAAGAATTAATAATTACCAACTGGGATATTGGCAAATCGGTTATTATTGCTCTTCGCGAAACAGGTGTTAGTATGATTTACACCTCAATAGTGTTATTTTTCGGATTTGCCATATTTACCGTATCTACTTTTGGCGGAACAGTTGCTTTAGGAATACTTGTCTCTATTACTTTGCTTGTTGCGATGATAGCAAACCTTTTACTGCTACCATCTCTCTTACTTGCTCTTGAGAAACTCATTACAACTAAATCATTTAAAGAACCCCTCCTAAGTGTTTTCGACGAGGAAGAAGACATTGAATTAGATGAACTCGAAATAGAAACAATTAAAGAATAATTTTTCGTCGGAATAATAACATTCATCTAACTTTTTTCATTAACTTTGTTAACAATCCAAATCACCCGAACAGATTTAGATTTTAACAGTTTATTTTGCCAAGATGAAAGAAATAATATCACCGGTAAGCAAAGATTTACTACGAGCTGAACTAAGCAAGGATAAACTAATTTGCCTGAGCAATAAAGGGAATAAACACATCTTTTCGGTTACTGCCAAAGACTCACCAAATGTTATGCGTGAGATTGGTCGTTTACGTGAAATTGCATACCGTAAAGCAGGAAGCGGAACCGGTAAGGCTTACGACATTGACTCTCTTGATACTGCAAATAAGCCATACTCGCAACTAATTGTTTGGGACAGCATCAAGGCTGAAATTTTGGGAGGTTACAGATATATTCTTTGTAAAGATGCAGCAAAAGACAAAGACAATAATCCTATAATAGGAACAGTACGTTTCTTCAATTTCTCCGATAAGTTTAAAGAAAACTATCTGCCATACACAATTGAATTAGGACGCTCTTTTATAAGAACTGAACTACAAGCTACAAATAATCAGAGGCAAGGTCTTTTTGCTCTAGACAATTTATGGGACGGCTTGGGTGCATTGGTAAATTTGTATCCTGAAATAAAGTATTTCATAGGTCAGGTTTCTATTTTCAAGAATATAAACCGGAAAGCACGAGATATGATTTTGTATTTCTTAAAAAAGAATTTCCCAAACCGCAATAATATAATATCAGCAATAAATGAATTAAGTATAAATTCTTCGACAAAAGAACTGGAAGATATTTTTACCGGTGCCAACTTAAAAGAAGATTATAAAATATTGTCGAAAGAAGTAAGACTGCTAAATGAAAATATTCCTCCCTTGTTAAACTCATACATAAATACTTCATCAAGCATGATGACTTTTGGAGCTATAAATAACCCTCATTTTTATAATATGGAAGATATTGGAATAATGATTACTATTGCAGATATATATGAGCAAAAGAAAAAGAGACATATCTATCCTTTTACTTTTCTAAATAAAAATAATTAATTTTTTACTCTAAAATATCAGTAAGGTCAATGCATAGTTTTACTTTTTTTCAGGATATAATAAATAATGAGTTACACCAAAATAAAGAGTACTTTAATAAATTTCCCACATTACTCTACGAGCCTATTGAATACACTCTTGGCATGAAAGGGAAAAGGATTCGTCCGGTTTTGACTCTAATGGCCTGCAATCTTTTTACAAACGACTATGAAAAAGCGGTTAAACCTGCTTTAGGTATTGAGATTTTTCATAATTTCACTCTGCTACACGATGACATTATGGATAATTCGTCGATGAGAAGAGGAAAGCCTACCATTCATAAAAAATATAACGATAACATAGCAATATTATCAGGAGATGCAATGTCTATTATGGCATATAAATTAATAGTTGACGCAAATCCACCGGAATTATCAAAAGTATTGTCCGAGTTCTCTAAAATGGCAATTGAAGTTTGTGAGGGACAACAATATGATATGGATTTTGAGGAAATTACTGATGTTAGGCCGGAGCAATATCTTGAAATGATTAAGCTAAAAACTGCTGTACTGATTGCAGGAAGTTTAAAAATAGGAGCTATTATTGGCGGTGCACCTACGCTTGATGCCGAAGCTCTTTATAATTTTGGAATAAACATAGGCTTAGCCTTTCAGTTGCAAGACGACTATCTCGATTCATTTGGCGATTCTAATACTTTTGGGAAAAAAATTGGCGGCGATATCACTGCAAACAAAAAAACCTATTTGCTGATTAAAGCATTAGAGCTGGCACAAGGAGAAAATAAAACAAGCTTATTGGAATTATTAAGCAGCACAAATACTGAAGAGGAAACAAAGATATCGAGGGTTAAACATATTTACACTCAACTTAAAGTTGAAGAATTATCGAAAGCAAAAATGAATGAGTACTATTCAAAAGCAATTGCAGCCCTTGACTCAGTAAATGTTGAAGATGAAAAGAAACAAGGACTCAAATACTTTGCTGAAAAATTAATGAACAGACAATATTAAAACTGCAATAATTTAATCATTAATAAACTTTATTCAAGACTTTCAAATACTACAAGCATGAAGAATATAATATTATCAATTGCCGGCTTTTTGATTTCATTAGGACTTTTTAGTCAACAACCTGACTGGGAGACTTATTACGAGAAATCTAATTTTAAAGAAACTCCAAGATATAATGAGACAATAAGATATTGTAAACAACTTGCTGATAATTCGCCATATATAAACTATACTACTTTTGGTGTAAGCCCTCAAGGAAGAAAACTACCCTTGTTAATTGTAAATAAAAACGGACAGTTCAATTCTGAAGAGGTAAAAAAAAGCGGACAAGCGGTTATTATGATTCAAGCATGTATTCACCCCGGCGAATCGGAAGGTAAAGATGCCGGATTAATGCTGTTACGTGATATCGCCATTAACAAGAAATATTACAAACTACTCGACAATCTAACCATTTTGTTTATCCCCATTTTTAACGTTGACGGGCACGAGAGATGGAGCAAATACAATAGAATAAACCAAAACGGACCAGAAGAAATGGGTTGGCGTGTTACTGCTCAAAATCTTAATCTTAACCGCGATTATGTTAAAGCTGATGCACTTGAAATGCAATCATGGTTAAATGTTTTTCACGAATGGCTTCCCAACTTCTTTATTGACTGTCATACTACCGATGGTGCCGACTACCAATATGTTATTACATACAAAATGGAAACAGGAGATAATATGGATAATAATCTTGCGAAGTGGCAAAAGAAGAAATTTATTCCTGCAATGGAAAAAAACATGTTCAGTAAAGGTTTTCCTGTTTTTCCTTATGTTGAGTTTCGCAATTGGCACGACCCTAGAAGCGGATTGGAGTTGTTAAACGCAACACCTATGATATCTCAAGGTTACACTGCCTTGCAAAATCGTCCCGGTCTTTTAATTGAGACCCACATGTTGAAACCTTACAAACAAAGAGTTGACGGAACTTATGAGCTGTTAAAATTTAGTCTTGGATTTGTAAATAATGATGCTAAGAATCTTATAGCTCTCACAAATGAAGCAGATGAATATGCTTCTTCGGCTTCTTTCCGTAAGAAAAAATTTGCCGTAAAATATAAGCTGTCTCAAACTGACAGTACTTTGGTTGATTTTCTGGGTGTTGATTATAGCATTGTGAAATCTGACTTAACCGGAGGCGATTGGTTTAAATACAGCTCTGACCCAAAAACATTTAAAGTTGCATTATTCGACAAGTCATTGCCAATAGAAAAAGTTACACTTCCCGAGGCATATCTTATACCTCCTGAATGGACAGATGTAATTAAGAGACTCAAATATCAACATGTTGAGATGAAAGTACTTGATAAAGAAAAAACTCTTATTGTTGAGAGTTATAAGTTCTCGAACCCCAAATGGCAAGAACACCCATACGAAGGAAGACACAGGTTAAAAATAGATTACGAAATTATTAGCGAAGAAAGAACATACCCTGCCGGAACAGTTATAGTAACAATGAATCAGAGAAATGCCCGTTTGATTGCATACATGCTTGAACCAATGGCAAACAACTCTCTTTTATCCTGGGGATTTTTTGATTCGGTTTTTGAACAAAAAGAATATGGCGAAAGCTATGTAATGGAAGTAAAGGCAAGGGAAATGCTGGCAAAAGACCCTGAACTGCGTAAAGAATTTGAAAAGAAAAAAGCCGAAGACCCTAATTTTACTAAAAGAGCATGGACAATGCTTAATTGGTTTTACAGCAAAACACCATATTGGGATACCAGAATAAATAAATATCCTATTGGTAAAGTGAAAAGCTTAAAACAATAGAAATATGTTTTCAATATTTAAAACTACATTATACTTCTTAACAGTTTTACTTTTAGCAAACTGTAATAAAAACAACAGTGATATTAAACCAAGAGGTAGTGACAAGGCAATAACTGTTTATAATCAGGCATATCAAGAAAATTACGAGGCTGACAAGATAGCTGATATTATTGATAATGCTAAGAATGCTTATGTCTTGGTTGACCCATTTGAGGATGGGGTAAGAGAATATATTGCAGACATTAAAGCAAAGGGAAATGAAGTTGCTGCATATATCAGCATTGGTACCGGAGAAGATTACAGAAGTGATTTTACCCAATTGCAAACTTTTCTAGTTGACGAGCAATGGGGACAATGGCCTGGTGAATATTTTGTAAACGAAACCACTACCGGCATTGTAGAAGTAATGAAAGCCAGGATTGACAGCCTTGCTTCATGGGGTTGCGATTGGGTAGAGTTTGATAATATGGATTGGGTTTTTGATGATGACTTGCGTAAGGAATACGGTTTTCAGGTAACAACTGCCGAAGGGATAGAGTACTTTAATACTTTGTGCAACTATGCCCACTGCAAAGGAATAAAGTGTATGGCAAAAAACACTGTTGAGTCTGCCGTAAATTTTGATGGTGTTTTATATGAGTCATATAATAATGACAAAAACTGGTGGGACACCGAAGCGGCACAATCATTTTTAGATGCCGGCAAACCCGTAATAATCAACCACTACAATGAATGTAATTGCAACGAAGTGTATTTAGAATATATGAAGCTCTACAACACAGACCTATCCTACATTTGCGAAGATTGCAAACTCAAAAAATATGTGCATTATAATGAGTAGAAAAGGACTTATTACTCATTCTTAATTTTATCAATAATCTTTGATGTAGAATAGCCTTCTACAAAATCGATTGTAACAACTTTTCCGTTTTTGGCTTTCAAAATATCGTAACCAACAATATCTTCTGCTTTATAGTCGCTTCCTTTTACCAAAACATCAGGCTGCACCAATTTAATTAATTCGTATGGCGTATCCTCATCAAATAAAACAACTAAATCGACAAAAGAAAAGGCAGCAAGAACCATTGCCCTTGAATACTCATCCTGAATAGGTCTGCTCGACCCTTTTAATCTATTTACAGATGCGTCTGTATTTAAACCAATTATCATTTTATCGCCAAAAGAGGCAGCCTTTGCAAGATAATCAACATGTCCGCGATGAATAATATCAAAACAACCATTAGTAAATACTATCTTTTCCCCTACCCTGTTCCATTCTTTTAGAATAGTTTCAAAATTAAAATCATTATGTATCTTCGATTTAAGTATTTCTATTGTATTCATCTGACTATTTGTTTTAAGAATTATTCTCAAATCTAATAAAAAGAATTGAGTTTTACATCATCAGGGATTTGCCGGATATGAGAAACTAACCGGATTATTCAATTTTATTTGATAAGCTTTGCCCGGCTGCATATCAACTATCATGTTTACATTATACTCGGGCCAATAAACATTACCGTCTTCATCTTTCATAATACTGATGTTTGCAACAACAGGCAACATCATTAATTCAATTGAAGCCGTCACATGACGCAAATAGCCCAGAATACTCCATCCTATTGGTATGTCAACAATAGTATATTGCGGAAAAACCAGAGTTCCCGTAACAAATAATGTATCTCCTTGAGTCATCAAATACTGGTAACCTTCGCCAATGGTATGAGTTCCGATAATGTTTAGATTATACAAAGGCCAGTAAACCATGCCATTTCCATCTTTCAAAATTGTTAGATTATTACTTACGTCCGAAAATAATGAATCAATCAAAGGCTCTTCAGGATTAATATATGAAGATACCATTCCCCATCCTTGATGCAGGTATATTGCCTGTGTTTCGGAAAAAGGAGTTCCTGTTATCTGAATATCATCAATAGCAAAACCAGCAGACCAGCCGCCATTATCATTATGATGAAAGGCTATTAACACACTTGCAAAACCAGAATAGGCACTAAGGTCGAAACTTATACTTTGCCATGATTGCGGATTTCCGGCAACATATGATACCAAATCCCATGAATAGCCACAATCAGTACTAGCAAGGACCTTTCCGCTTGAGCCGTATTGTCCTGAAATAAATGCATCAAACTGAAGAGTAATACCCGCAAATTGGCTAAAATCAAATGCGGGTGTGATTAACATATCATTACTCATATCGCAATAGCAAGTATCGTCATTTGATGCGGCATAAAAGGTATGCGAAGGAACAGGGAAATATGTACTGCCAAGATTATTACCCACAAGCCAGCCGTCTGAACCGGCTTCTTGCTTTAATGTCCAGCCTGCCGGCAAAACACCTCCTTCAAAATCTTCAGTATAAGGCAGGCTTAAAGATTCTGCCAGGTTAACCACAATAGTTATTGTGTCGTTATAAACAGCTTGGTCACCCTGCAAATCAACCTCTAGGAAAAAGGTATAACTGCCAGCCTGCGATAAATCTTCAATTGCATTAAAAATATAGATAAATGATGAATCGGGTAAAATGGTATCTGGTATAAATTCGGTTATAAGTGCAGAATTATTAAGCGAATAGCTTAGGTTAAAACCTGCGGCCTGATTATATCCGTAATTTGTAAGCTCAACAATTATAGACTCTGAATTACTTAAGATGCAGGTACCAGTAGGATAAAGTAATGAAGAAATTGCAATATCATAAGGCTGAACATCATAGATAAGAATATTGTCAAACCCGAATCCCTCCAGTGCAGTAAAATTCTCGGTTGAGCCAAAATAAAATCTAAATTTCACACTGTCTTCACCGGCAAGAAGACCTAAATCGTGCTCTGACTGATGCCATGCAGGATATACATTACCTGTCCAGCCGTGCATACTGTTTGTATAATACAAACCCGTCACCCAATTAGTATTATACCAATTACCCGGATCGCCGTATTGACCAAGATGAAACCAGTTAGCACCTCCATCAACAGAATATTCAAAGCAGGCTCCATCTTCAAAATCGAAACAATCAAAGCTGATATCAAACTTAATAACCGGGGCAGTCAAATTACTAAAATCAAAGAAAGGACTTTCGACCCATGACCTCTCCCATTGATTGTAAGCACTGTCAAGATTAGTAACCCAAGCATTTTGCCCGTTTGATGCCGAATTAAAAAAGACTCCGTTTGGTGTACCGAGTTCCCAAGACGAGTTTATGCCTCCCGATACCCAAGCCTGTGTTCCCTCAAAAGACTCAATGTAAGGATAGGTAGAAATTATTTGAGTATTCCTGTTATTCCTGCATGCTTTGTTTTGAGCAAACAAATCCAGACTGTAAAATAAGTAAGATATTATTATGAAATATGTCAGACATTTCTTCATTTACAATCAATTATAACAAACATCATTATGCAAATCCTGCAACTATAAATCTATTGCTTACTTAATATTCCCATATCACTAAAAACTTCCATTGCTTTTTGCAATGTCATATCAATTGTACTTATTACCTGATAATAACCTTCGCTTTCAAATATATTTCTGGTAATTTGGGCAATTATCACAGTATTAAGCAATTCTTTTGAATAATTAATATCAGTCCAATTTGCTTTAACTCCTTCTTTTTGTGCAAATTTAACAAATTTTGCAACAAGTTTCTTTTCTCTTAGAAATGAAACAAGCTCTTTGTAGTTTTCAAAAGCTTTTAACTTCTGACGCCATTTGTCTGTATATTCAAAAGCAAATTTATAAATCAAACCTAAATTCCTAACTTTTGAGTAATATTCAGAAACCTCAGTTGTATCAACAGGAACAAATATGTCAGGCATTATTCCTCCTCCACCATAAACAACTCTACCGGCGGCTGTAAAATATTTCAGAGTATCAGTATAACTAATACTGTCCTCAACAGAAAACTCACCATGCTCAAAACGCTGAGCTAATTCATGAAAATATTCATTGTTCCCATTAGAGTATGATTTCTGAATACATCTTCCCGAAGGTGTGTAATATCGGGCAACCGTCAGTCTAATTCCTGAGCCATCAGGAAATTTTGTTTGTTCTTGTACTAATCCTTTGCCGAAAGAACGTCTTCCAACAATAATACCCCTGTCATTATCCTGTATTGCACCGGCAAAAATCTCACTTGCCGAAGCCGATAATTCATCAATAAGCACAACCAGTTTATAATCTTTACAAATTCCATTAGACGTTGAAACAGATTCTGATTTCGGGCGTGAACGACCTTCGGTGTATACCATCAGTTTGTCTGCCTTAAGAAATTCATCAATAAGCTCGGTGGCAATTTGCAAATAACCTCCTCCATTTCCTCTCAAATCGACAATAAGATTTTTTAATCCGAGTGCTTGCAGTTTGTTTACTCCCGAAATAAACTCATCGTAGGTGGTACGCGAGAAACGACTAATTTTTATATAGCCTGTACTATCGTTTATCATAAACGAAGCATCAATACTATACAAAGGAATTTTATCACGAATAACTTCAAATTCAAGAATCTCCTTTGAGTTTTTTCTTATTATACCAAGCTTTACCTTTGTCCCTCTTTTACCTTTTAAAAGCTTAATAACACCACTATTGGTAATGCCTATTCCCGCTATAAGCGAATCATCAACAAAAACAATCCTGTCACCGGCTAAAATCCCAACCTTCTCTGAAGGTCCTCCCAGAATAGTGTTTACAACAATAATCGAATCTTTTTGAATATTAAATTCAACACCAATACCATCAAAATTTCCTTCGAGAGGTTCATTTGTTCTTTCCAGGTCTTTTGCCGGTATATACACAGAATGAGGGTCAAGATTCTCAAGAATAACAGGAATAGCTTCATCAATCATCGAATCTGCTGAAACAGAATCTACATATTCTTCCTGAATATAATCAATTATTGAAGTGAGTTTATTTGTTTGCGGATATATAAAAAACCGATTTTCGTTATCAATAAAATTTAATCTGCCACCAATATACATTCCTATTATAATCATCAATGCTAATACAAGCGGCATGTATACTAATCTTTTATTGCTTTGTTGGCTCATGTGTTTGTTCTATTTTCTTTTTTTTGTTGTCTGCAACTATACAGACAGGAAATTTTAATACGATTGACTTAATCAAAACGAGAGTTCAAAGATGCTAATTTGTTTATAGTTTAACAAAAGGTGTTTAGTGTTAACAAAATTGCGTAAATGTTTTTCTTTTAAGTAGTCCATAATTTACATTACTTCATCAAGCACATCGATAATTGAGGAATAGGTATTTGACAAAATGCCTGAGAGCTCTGATCTGTCAATCCAAAAAACTTCTGTAATATCTTCTTCGGTTTGAGGCACAGGTGTTTCATTACCTGAGTACTTAAGATTAAACCAAAAAGTCTTTTTTATTATAAGTTCACCATTTAGTCTGTAAGCATGAAATGTAGCCCGCAGAGTCTCTTCTATTTCAAGCTGTTTAATCCCACACTCTTCTTCAATTTCGCGTAAAGCAGCTCTTTCACAGGATTCTCCTTTTTCTATTTTACCTTTTGGCAAATCATATTTACCAAACCTTTTAATTATTAGTATTCTGTTATCAATATCATTAACTACTCCTCCTGCTGCCTCTATATATTTAAACCTGCCCGCAATTTCTGTAAGTGTAAATTCAACATCATGGCTTTCGATTATAGCATATTTATAATTTGTTTTGGCTTCAAAATCAAGAATGAAGCTATTAAGGCAGTTGCTTGGTTTATAAGTGATATATTCGTCGTTAATATCCGGTAGCAATTCAGATGTTCCTTTTATAAAAAGTATTCTATCAAGAAAATAAATCTTCAGCATCTTTTATTCTTATTATTTGAGTGGTAAATATCTGCAAAGATAAAATATTAGTTTCTGAAAATATCGCTAACAAATATTATATTTAGAGACTGAAAAAAAAACAAACAAGATGCTTGAAAGAATTTTCAAACTAAAAAGAAACAATACAAATATACGCACAGAAATTATTGCAGGGATAACAACTTTTATCTCCGGAATGTATATTATTATTGTCAATCCTGCTATTCTTGCTGATGCAGGAATACCCTACAGTGCAGGGCTAACAGCAACCGTAATATTAAGTGCCGTATCGAGTATTGCAATGGGGCTTTGGGCAAAAAATCCGATAATGATAGCACCCGGGATGGGAATAAATGCCTACTTTACTTATTCGGTAGTTCTTGCTTTAGGAATTGACCCCTATATTGCTTTAGGTGCAATATTTTGGTCGGGAATAATTTTTATTCTGCTATCTGTTTTTAATATCAGAACTCATATTATTAAATCTATACCAAAAGTTATAAGAATAGCAGGTGCAGTAGGAATTGGCCTTTTTATTTCTCTGATAGGCTTTGTAAATGCCGGATTTATTGTTGCAAAACCACCTCTTATAGGTGTAGGCAAAATTGATATTAAAAGTTTTATTTTTATTGCCGGATTATTTATCACAATAATACTTGTTGTTAAAAAATATAAAGCGGGATTTATTCTCAGTATAGCAATAACTACATTTCTTGCTTGGGCTATTGGACAATGGATTATTCCTGAGGCAACATCAAGTGGAAATATTAATTCTTTGGTTCATTGGAAAGGCACATATTCCTCTCCTGATTTTTCATGGTTTTTTAAGATGAAAATATTTGAGTCGTTAAAATATGCATATATACCTGTGATTTTTGCAATGCTATTTGTTGATATGTTTGACAGTATAACAACCTTTGTTGGCATTGCCGAGGCCGGTAACTTAAAAGATAAAAACGGCGACCCTTTAAATATAAAAAACTCAATGATTGTTGATGGTTTTGCCACATTCTTAGGAGGGTTATTCGGCACAAGTCCCGGAACGGCTTATATTGAATCAGCTGCCGGGATTCATGAAGGAGGACGTACGGGATTAACAGCTGTGATAATTGGTTTGTTATTTCTGCCTTTTATGTTTCTCTCACCATTAGCCGAGCTTATTCCGTCATATGCAATTGCTCCTGTTTTAATTATGGTAGGAGTATTTATGGCAAGTCCTTTAAACAAAATCGATTGGCACAATTTAGAAGATGCAATTCCCGGCTTTCTTACAATTGTTCTTATACCATTGACCTACTCTTTAACACAAGGAATTGTGTACGGACTTTTAAGCTATACTTTAATTAAACTAATCAAGGGTAAATTCAAAGAACTCTCAATTACATTGTTACTTATCGATGTCTTTGCATTAGTAATGCTAAGTATTGAGTATGGTCTGATATAAAGACATTGTTTGTGTGAATATAAAATAAAAACCCTGCACGACACTGTAGTGAAAAAAGCCATGCAGGGTAAATTAACATTTGGGGATATTATTACTTACTGAAATACTCTATTTCAGATTTTATTCCTTGTTATGAATGTCCGTGTTATCCGTTTCCATGACCACAGCCATGATGATGTCCATGTCCGTTACCTCCGTGCCCATATCCATTGCCAGCATTATTGCCATTACAAGAGCCGGAATTTCCTCCATTTCCCTGAAAAGATGAATTTATTATCTCATTGAAAAATGCCAAATCAAGATATTGTGGTTGATAAGTAATACCGTATGTTTTCAGAACTCTTACAAAAGCTCTTAAGTGATTTTTTGAGCCATTAAGCAAATTTGAATAAACAAAAGTAATATTTTGATTATTTGTACTATCAAGGAGATTGACCAAATCAAGTATATCAATTTCTTCGATATTACAACCAACCGTAAGAGCGGATTCTACAGAAGAATTACCAAGAACTATCAAATCATTGTAAAGCTGTTGAAGACTTGGGTTTGAAAATGTACCTATAGTTGATGTTGCAGGGTCGGGAATAGAATAGAAATTAAGGAGATTCAAAACGGCAGTAGTATGTCTCTGTTCGCTTGATGAAATTCTGTTGAAAATTGTTAATCCCCATTGATCATTCATTGCTGCATAAACATCTCTAGCAAGAATTTCTTCTTCACGCATTAGTATTAAGCCTTCTGTTTCGTCTAAAGTCAAGCTATCTGTTGAAACAAAGCTACAGCTTAAATCCTTATCAAGATAGTTATCTAATTCGTTAGCTATTAGCTCTGATTTATCAGAAATAGGATTGCCATTAATTTTACTGTTGTCGCAAGATGTAAAGGCAAATAACATGCTTGCTACGATTATTAAGTTTGTTACAATCATTTTTGTATTCATTTGTTATTTAATTTTCGGGTTAATAATTAATCAGTCAATAATTCTAGAATCTTCCTCTTCCTTTACGCATACTCCTGTTTCTCATACCATTCCCATTACACTTCCCATTGTTTTGTCTAAAACTTGCATTGTTACAATTTTCGTCAAAATACTTTTGCTGTTTTGCATCAAGTAAGTTTCTTATTTCCTTTTTATGATTCTCAATCTTCAAATCCATCTCTTTCCTTATTTTTGCTTTCTCTGATCTCGAAGTTGTACTTCGCCTTTGGTCGCGTAAAGCATCAATCTCCAACTTATGACTATTCAACTTTTCCTGAATTGCTTTTTTCTGAGAATCAGTTAGATTTGGAATACTCAAATAATCATGAACCTGAGCTTGTCGCCTGTTGTTTCTTCCGTTTTGTGCATTACTAAAGTTAAAAACTCCACTTAATAAAAGCATTAAGCTTGTTATAAATAAAAGTTTACCTGCGGTTTTAATTGTTTTCATCTTACTTTCAATTTTAGGGTTAAAAATAATTTACTTTATTCTTTAAACTTGTTTTTTCTGTTTCCCCTGCCGGGCCCTGGCAGCGTAACATTACCATCGTTATTTAAAAGATTTATAAAGATTTCAGCCAGCTTATCTTTTTGTTCGGTATTACATTCTCGTTTCATGTCGAGAAAATAATTAATCGTTAGTTTCTTTAGATGAGAGTGCATTTCTCCTATTTCATTTGCAATTGAATTTAAAACTATTGTGTCGGGATTAGATTTACTTAGTTCATTCACCATAGCAATCCGTTTATCCTGCATTTTAAAACTTAATGCCCGTGCGCTTCTGTTATATTCACGGCGTAATTCTCTGAAAACATCATTCTGCTCTATGCTTAAATTCAAATTTTCTCTGAACAGTCTGCCATTATTCATAACAGTCTGCTTATTACTAATTGAATCTTGTGAAATGCTATGGAACTCTCTTTTGTGAATTATTAAAGCGACAATTGTTGTCAGGTTTGATACAAAAAGAATCACAACCAGAAATATCAATATTTTATTTTTAGAAAGAAATTTCATCTTATTAATTTTATTTATTCTGCTATCAAAAATGATTCTATTGGTTCTTGATTGAAGTCATTCCAGACTATTGTTTGCTCAACAAATTCAGTGTTCTTGTTTTCGGATATATTGTTAATCTCGTTTTCAGCAAATAAACCTATAAATATTCCAATTGCAACTACTGCTGCATAAGCAAATACTTGTACTAACTTATATTTTAACGAAGTGGTCTCATGTGTGCTTTCTATATCATCTAAACGCTTTGAAAGTTTTGAGTAAAATTTCCCGTCTATTTCTTTACTTTTATCAGTTTCAATAATTGATAAACTTTTTTTCAGTTCCGTATAATAAAACCTGCATTCTCCACAATTGACAAGGTGACATTTTACTAAATTTGCCTCATCAACTGCCAAATCTCCATCGAGATAAAAAATTAGTTTCTGTTTTACCGAGTTACAATTCATTTTATTTATGCTTTGGTATTTTGACACAATACATTTTAAAAACTTGTGCTAATTATTTAGCTTTTTATAACATTCAAATAATTTTTTCTGTAAGTTTTGCTTTGCACGAAAGAGTAATGACTCAACCGAAGATATGGAAAGACTCATTACTTTTGAAATTTCTTTATATGATAAATCTTCGTATTTACTTAAAATAAAAGCTGTCCTCTGGTTTTCGGGCAAAGATGAAATTGCATTGTGCAAATTTATTTTTCTCTCTTCATTCTCTAATAAATAATCGCTTCCATTATATGCATCATCTTCAATATCTATTATCGAATTTTTATTGTCATTTGATTGAGTAAATATGCTTTTACTACTCTTTCTTTTTTTATTGTCTCTTATATAATTTAAAGATTTATTTACGGCAATACGATAAATCCATGTCGAAAGTTTTGAATCAGCTCTGAACTTATATGCTGTAACATAAATATCTATAAACACCTCTTGTGCAACATCTTCCGCATCTTGATAATTTTGTATAAAACCATAGCACACATTAATAATCATTTGCTGATATTTCTCAACCAATAATTGAAACGCATGCCTGTCTTTATGCTTTATTTGTTCTATCAGATTATTGTCATCCATTTACTACCTCACAACTTGACATCTTGTTTTTGTAAGACACCTTTTGATGTAAAAACTTGTGCCTAATAGATAATAATTAATAAAATATTTGCAATAGAATTTTCAAATTCAATAGCTATCGGATGGCTTATCGTTCACCCAATAGGCATCGGGGTTCAAATACAATTGGAATAACAGCCAATTATATCATTTAATTATTTTCCTCTACCAAAAGAAAGAAGCTAAAAGAATAAATGTACTACATCGTACGAATAAGAAAGTTTCAACACTTACCTACTGTTTTATCAACTTAGCACTCTTACGAAATGCTCCGTTTTGGGCAATTGCAAAATACAATCCCGGGCCTACTTCATACCCTGATTCGTTTTTTCCATCCCATGAAATTGTAATTAAACCTCGCCCGCTATTACCAGATTTTACAGACTTGATTATCTGACCCGATGAATTGTAAATAGACATTACAATATCACTATTTGAATTTGATTCAAGAACAAAATTAAACCTGCTTGATGATGGATTAGGAAAAACTTTTAATAATGTTTGCGATGCAGGTTCATTTTCATCAATTGATGAGATTAATACGGGAACCGTAAGTTTGTTACTTGTGTATAAATGATATTCGCCCGCATCGAGAGTTATCAATGAATGGACATCATTTACAATAATTGAATCGCCGGTAAAATAATCGTACCAAGTGCCTGTTGTTTGGAAGTTAGGGTCAATGGTTCCTGAGCTAACATCAAAATTACCAATCACGGTAACATTCATACTCGAATGATTTAGGTTTATCCTTTTCATATATCCATCAACACTCATTGAGAAATCGGAAGTGCCAAAAACAGCTTGAGTCTTTTTTAAATCTATCAGAGCTTTATAAACATGAAAGAGTCTGTTACGTGATTGACCATAAAAATACTCCCATTTTAATGGTTTAATACCTGTTCGTCCGTTAAAATCTATGCTAACATCGTAACCTAGTTCGCCAAATTGCCAAATCATTTTTGGCCCGGGAATAGTAAGAAAGAAGTTTGCTGCTAACTCCATTCTAGCAAGAGCCGTATTAATCTCCTTTGTGTTGTAGCTGCCATTACTATTGCCCCATTGCAAATTCTTATACATTAATCGTTCTTCGTCATGGCTCTCCATATAAGTAACCAAATTTGGTTGGCTCCAGCCTCTTGAGGTATATGCTCCCCAAGAAATATTATTACTTGTCCAACCCATTGTTGCTTCGTTGTAGTTGTAATTCATATTTCCCCAAAGCATCATACCATAATTGGCAAGTACTGTTTCTTCATCGTTATCGGCAAAATGTTCAAGAATTACGTAAGCATTCGGCTTTTCATCCCATATTGAATCTGATATAGCTTCGAGTATAGCAATACGGCTTGCATCGTAGTGTCCCCACGCTCCAACATTTCCCAAAGTATTTGTCTGCGTAAAGCCTTTTGATAAATCAAAACGATAACCGTCAATATTAAACTCATCAAGCCAGAATCTCACCACTCTGTTTACAAAATATTTTGTAGCCGGACTTTCGTGATTAAAATCATAGCCAACATTAAAATCGTGCATTGGTTGCTGATTAAACCATGGATTATTTCCGGCAGGCTGATTATTTACTGCATCCCAATATAACTCTACCATTGGTGATTGGCCAAATGAGTGGTTTAAGGCAATATCCATTATCACGGCAATTCCATGTTCGTGACATAAATCAATAAAATGCTTGTACTCGTTTTTAGGTCCGTAATACTTGTCAAATGCAAAATAATAATCAGGATTATAACCCCAACTTAAGTTACCTTCAAACTCGTTTACAGGCATAAGTTCAATTGCATTAACCCCAAGATTCTCAAGATAGCCAAGCGTATCAATTACACTTTGTATGTTTCTTCCTTCGGTAAAATCGCGAACTAAAAGCTCATAAATAACCAAGTCTTTGTTTGCAGGTGCTATAAAATTTGTTGTATTCCATGTGTACTCATCCTGGTCAGTTTGAAAAACAGTAGCAATACCTGTTGTTTTTCCTGCCGGATATGCAATCAAATTAGGGTATGTTGAGTTTTCAATATAACTGTCGTTCCATGGGTCGCTTACTTTCTCTGCATAAGGGTCACCAATTTTTATTTCTCCATCAACATAATACTGGTAGATATACTCTTGTCCGGGTGTAAGGCTATCAATCTCAACCCAGTACACATTACCGGCGGGTGTCCTCTTCATATAATTCGATTCGTCAACCTCCCAATTGCTAAAATCACCAATTGCAAAAGCATACTCTTTATATGGCGCATAAAGACAGAGTATTACCGTTTGGTCATCAATATAGTTAATTCCATACTCAACATCAGCCGGAAGAGCTTCAACGGTAACAGCAGGTCGTACAAAATAATAAAAGGAATCAACAATCTCACTGCTGTTGTCCCATGCAACAACTTTGACCCGCGATTTGCCGTAGCTATTGGCATTTAATGTATAATTTAACTCCGTGCCTGCAACTTCGGTTATTAAGTTATTGTTGACATATAAAGCGAGAGAATCAGATAAAGAAGCAACAGCCTGAACTGGGACATTATCATTTAATTCGACAATAATTCCAGCTTCGTCCGGTATCAGAATATCAACGTTTAGACCAAGTTCAACAACATCAACAAAGATATCGCCTCCGGATGCTGTTTTCCCTTCGAGATAGCTTCCCCCAACAGGGAAATCGCTACGAAAGACAAGGGCAATTTGCAAAATTGTCTCGGATGAGGGAACACCGTAATAATCCCGTATGCTTGGTGTAATAGTTAATGTATAAAGGTCTGTACCAATATTTGTTAATTTTGTTTCAGGGGTATTTTCTCCCCAATTTGTTTTAACATATCTCCAATCAGATGCTGATGAGCTTAAATTGGTAATTACTCCTGTATGAGCATATACATCTCCCGTATATCCTGCTAGTCCGCCACTACCTAATGAAGCGTCAAAAGTGATTGTTACACTTTGATTATCCGTAGGAAATGCCGGGTCGGACACAACTAATTGCCCGAAACTTATTGATGCACTTAACAAAATGACTAAGCCAACTAAAGCTAAATTCTTAAAAGAAATTTTATACATTACACTTATTTATTTATTGAAAAATCAGATTTCATACTACGGCAAATTTACTAAAATGTTTTTACATTACTACAACAAAAGTCTGTAATTAGTTGAAATTTAAGCAAATTAGTCGAAACTTATAACCAATAATAAGGTATTGCAAACGTTTGATATAACAGAAAGACAATTGCTCGGTTTAAATCAAAAGTAATAAAAACATGAAAGGCAATGGTTTGATAAAAACAAAAAAAAGAGGATTGAGTAATTTCAATCCCCTTTTATTAAGTATAAAGTTATGGTTTATTTTTCAGGTTTTAAAACAACCTCAACATACTGTTTCTTATTGATATAAAATGAAATTGCTTTTTTAATATCCTCAGATGTTAAAGCTTTAATAAAGTCGTCATACTTGTAAAACTCTTCAGGTCTGGTTCTGTCATAAACAAAACTCTTCATTGTTCTTAGCCAGAATTTATTCTCACGAAGATTTGTTTCGCGTTTACGAAGTTCCTTTTCAATTGCCTTATGCATCTCTTCCTCTGTAGGGCCATTTTTCGCCAATAAATCAATTTGTGCAAATATTGAGTCAACTAAGAGTTCGACTTTATTAGGGTCGCAACCAAAATAAATAGTTACTCCATACTCGCTTTGTGGATAATGATTAGCTCCGGGATATGCACCAATTGAATAAACGCCACTAATCTCTTCCCTGATAGTCTCAAGTAATTTTGTAGTGAGTATTTCACTCATTGCATCAAGGGTAGCTTTGTTTTTCCAGTTATATTCAAAGTCGCCATGAAACTTCATAAATACAACACTTTTAGGATCGGTACCTTTTTTAACCTCTTTTACAACAACACCGTCCGGGGCGTGAATGCCAAGATCTTTCCATTTTTCTTCGCGATTAACAGTTGGTAATCCTCCAATATATTTTTCAACCAAAGGCTTGAAGGTTTTTTTATCAATATTACCAACAAAGAAGAAAACAAAATTGCCGGGGTCGGAAAATCTTTGCTTATAAATATAATTTGCTCTGTTAAACTTCACCTCGTCAAGAAGCTCAGGAGTTAAGGGTCTGTTCCGTGGATTATGTGAACTCATTGTAACCTTAATTGTATCTCTGAAAGCATTTTCAGGGCTTGATGAGGCATTTTCCAACATTCCTTTCATTCTGTTAATATATGAATTAAAAGCCGTTTTATCTTTTCTGGGTTTTGTAAAGTGTAAATAAATCAATTGCATAAGAGTTTCCAGGTCCTCAGGTGTCGTGCTTCCGTTTAATCCTTCGGTAAGTTCAGCTATATATGGACTCACATGGGCAATCTTATCAGACAAATACTTATCTAACTCAATCTTATCGAAATCGCCGATACCACTTTCATTAATTATTGAAGCTGCCTGCTTAGCCGACATATCATCATCTTGACCGTATAATGAATAACCGCCCTGGCTAAATGCTGTAAACAAAATTTCATCTTCTTTAAAATCGGTTTTTTTGAAATAAACTTTAGCTCCGTTTTTCATTTGCCACATCTCATACCCCAATTCCTTATTCTTTTTCTTTTTTGCAACTTTCACTCTTTTAGGCATATCAGCAACCAAGGGTTTATCAGATGTTTTATCAACATAAGGCTCAATATCATCTATATTAATTGAATTAAAATTATCAAGCAGTTCTGCATCATCAGGTAATTCAACTCCTTCCTTATCGGGACCCATTAATATCAAAACTCTGTTATCATCAGTTATCCATTTCTCGGCAAGTGAATTAACTTCGTTTAATGAAATACCGGGAACATATTTTTTATACAAATCATATTCATACTCAATACCCGGAATTGGCTCGTGAGACAAAGTGAAATTTCTCTTATATTCCGATACATAACGTTCTGACTTAACCTTGTTGCGTTCGTTATATGCTTTATCCATTCCTCTTATCACAGATTTTTTTGCTCGTTCTAACTCTGTCTCTGTGAAGCCAAATTTCTTAACACGGGCATTTTCTGTAACCAAAGCATTGAGACCACTTTTAACCTGCTCTGTATTAATCATTGCAAAACAAGAATATGCATCAACATTCCCGATAAAACTACCATATCCGGCAAAGCCGTATAAAAAGGGAGGATTATCTGAAAGTGTGAGCTCCTGCAAACGATTATTCAACATTTTGTTATATAGACTTTGCACAATCTCCTCTCTGTAATCACCAACTGTTTTGGTAATTTTTGCCGGGTGTTTGTAGATAAGCTCAATTATTGTTTGCTGAGCTTCTTTATCTTTAACAACTTTTGCAAATGTCTCTTTATGCTCAGGGATATTATAATATACACGTTTACGAGGATTCTCAACAGCTTTGATTTGAGAGAATAAATCAACAACTTTCTTTTCAACCTTTTTGGCATCGAAATCACCAACAGCAATAACAGCCATCAAATCGGGTCTGTACCAGTCCTGATAGAATCTGCGTAAAACATCATATTCGCAATGATCAACAACATCCATTTTACCAATAGGCAAACGCTCGGCATAACGAGAGTTATTTAACATCAATGGTAAATACTGACGCATCATTCTATCTTGAGCACCTTGTCCCATTCTCCATTCTTCGTGAATTACTCCACGCTCCTTATCAATTTCTTCGTCTTCAAAAGAAACTTCGCTTGCCCAATCGTGTAAAACAAGCAGACCTTTATCGAGGTATTTAACACTGTCAAGAGGAATTTTTATTCCATAAACAGTTTCGTCAAAAGTAGTATAAGCATTTACTTCCGGCCCGAACTTCATCCCAATAGACTCTAAGAATTCAATAATTTCATGCTTCTTAAAATTCTTTGTTCCGTTAAAAGCCATATGTTCGCACATATGTGCAAGTCCCTGCTGGTCATCATCTTCAAGAATCGACCCTGCATTAACAACTATTGTTAATTCAGCCCTGTTTGCAGGTTCTGAGTTAGCACGTATATAATACTTCATTCCATTATCAAGTGTCCCTATTATAACATCGGGGTCAACAGGCAATAAGCTTTTTAAGTCATCAGTTACGGTTTGTGCATATCCACTTAGCGAAAACAGCAAAGTAATAATTAGCAGCAACTTAGATTTTAATAATTTCATAATTTAAAGTTTATAATAAATGATTAATAATTATTCGGCAATTAGTTTTTCAATAGCAGTATCATATTCTTTACGGGCATCTTCAATAAAACCATAGGCAAGGTCATCAATACGCATATCACCTTTAGTAACATGACCAAGGGTAGAGAAAGGAAATTTATTACTCATCATAAAATCAATAAATTCATTTTCCCTATGTGGTGTAACCGAAACAACTACTCTACCTTGCGATTCGCCAAAGAGAAAGGCATCTTCTCGAATCTCGGCATCCGTTGTAATATCAAAGCCAAGTCCACGAGGCATTGAGCTCTCAAGTAATGTTATAAACAGACCTCCCTCCGAAACATCATGAGCTGAGTAAATAAGATTATTCTGTATTAAACCATGTACAACATTATGCAGTTTGTGCTCAAATTTTAAGTCGAACCAAGGGGCAGGTGATTTCTTAATTTTGTGATAATTTACCAGATATTCCGATGATGAAATATCATTTTTTGATTCACCTAATAAGTAAATCATATCGCCTTTATTTTTAAAAGCAATTGTCATTTGGTGATTTTTATCCTTAAGAATACCTAACATCCCAATGGTAGGTGTAGGATTTACAGGCACTGTTTTACCATCAATTGTTGTTTGATTGTAAAAGCTTACGTTACCTCCGGTAACAGGTGTTTCAAACTCTCTGCAAGCAGCTCCCATTCCTTTAATAGCTCCAACAAATTGCCAAAAAGCCTCAGGATTATAAGGATTTCCAAAATTCAGACAATTTGTAATTGCAACAGGTTCGCCACCGGTACACACAACATTTCGTGCAGCCTCGGCAACAGCAATAGCACTACCTGTTTCAGGGTCAGCTTTTACGTAACGCGAATTGCAATCTACTGTAAGCACCAAGGCATTTTTACTACCTTTCAGATTTACAACTCCCGCATCAGAAGGGAAATTTGTACTCATATTAGCTGTGCCAACCATAGAATCATACTGGTCGTATATCCATTGCTTTGAAGCTATGTTAGCCTGCTTTAAAAGAAACCATGCAACCTCTCTTAAATCAGCTGGTTTTTCAACCTGATCTATTCTAAACTTCTGGAACTCTTTGAAATATGCAGGCTCTTTATATTCTCGTTCGTAAACCGGTGCACCGCCGCCCAATACCAGATGAGATGCAGGAACATCAGCAACAAGCTCTTTATTCTGATAAAACATCAACCTGTCCTCGGCTATTACTTCGCCAATTATTTTACAATTTAAATCCCATTTGTCAAAAATCTTCTCTACTACTTCTTCCTTCCCTTTTTTTACAACAACAAGCATTCGCTCCTGCGATTCAGACAACAGAATTTCAAATGCTTTCATTCCTTTTTGTCTTAATGGAACTTTGTCAAGGTCAATTCGCATTCCACACTTACCGCTATCCGACATTTCGGAAGTTGAACAGATAATACCGGCAGCTCCCATATCTTGCATTCCAACAACTACATCTGTTTTGTTTAATTCAAGTGTAGCTTCAAGTAATAACTTCTCCTGAAAGGGGTCACCTACTTGTATTGAAGGGATATCGTCAGCTGAGTTCTCTGTAATATCTGCAGAAGCAAAAGTAGCACCATGAATACCGTCTTTTCCTGTTGATGAGCCAACAATATAAACCGGATTACCAACACCTCCGGATGTAGCAGATATAACTTCGCCTTTTTTAACTATACCTACCGACATAGCATTTACAAGGGGGTTTGTGCTGTAGGATTCATCAAAAAAAGTTTCGCCGGCAACAACAGGAACACCAAAAGCATTACCATAATCCCCAATTCCTTTTACAACACCTTTGAGCAGCCATTTGTTACGCTCGTCGTTTAAACTACCAAAACGTAATGAGTTAAGCTGGGCAATAGGTCGTGCTCCCATTGTAAAAATATCGCGATTGATTCCACCTACGCCGGTTGCAGCACCTTGATATGGCTCAATTGCACATGGGTGATTATGCGATTCGATTTTAAACGCACAAGCCAAACCATTACCAATATCAACCAGCCCTGCATTTTCCTCACCAGCTTCGGCCAAAAGATGTTTCCCTTTACGGGGAAGGGTTTTTATCCACTTAATGGAATTTTTGTACGATGCATGCTCCGACCACATTACCGAAAAAATACTTATCTCGGTAAAATTTGGTTCACGATTTAATATCTTTTTTATCTTTTCATATTCTTCAGGCAGTAGCCCTAAAGACATAGCAGTTTTTAAATTAGCTTCTTGCGACATATTATTAGATTTCTGAAAGTTGCAACAAATATAATATTATCTT
>JANTGP010000022.1 GCA_024762835.1 Bacteroidota bacterium | reverse complement strand
CTTTCCTAAAATGAAAATAAACTTGTTGTTTCTATATGGTAGATAGTTGTAGTATAATCTATTGAGCGAAGCAGAAGCAGTACACTGAGCGTTGTCTAAGCAGTGTGCTGAGCTTGTCGAGAGAATATGCTGAGCTTGTCGAAGTACTCTCTCTCTCTCTCTCTCTCTCTCTCTCTCTCTCCACAACCACGGGCATTACAGCCGGTTGAAGCAGTATTATTAAGCTTAATATTAGTAAGAGAAATACCATAAGTATTGTGTATAAAAAAAGATATATATTTATATATAACAAAAGAGCTATTTTTTAACCCCCTCAAATACAATTATTTTTCAATAAGTTATTATTTAGACAAAATATAAATAAAAAAGGCTGCTTTTGCGAATAATTGACAATTAACAATTTATAATCCTAATGAGCTTGCAAAGCTCAGGCGGGTGAGCCCTAAGAAACGGCGAGCCGAGCGTAGGCGGAAACTGCCAAGCGTAAAGCAAATAATGAAAATGAAGCATTTCGTAAATGCTCGGTATTTTATAAACAAAGACGAGACAATTAGTATAGCAGTTGGCGAGTTTAAGCTTAGTTTCTTATTGATTTTTTTGTTACTTTTTTCATCAAGGAAAAAAGGTAAAAGAGAATAATTAACCGCCGTGTCATCATTTTTGCAAAAAAAACAGCAAAAATACCGCCACCGCTTTTTGTGTTGGAATAATTATACTACGGGTTAAAACCCGCGGCTATAATAATTTTATCCCTACGGGATTATGACAAGAATTATCCTGTGGATTTGATAATTCATAATTGAAAATTCAATTCATCCCTTAAGTTCAGGTAACAAAATAATTTACAATTAAGAATTGATAATTCTTTCCTTTATCTTAATGAGCTTGCAAAGCTCATGCGGGTGAGCCCTAAGAAACGGCGAGCCGGGCGTAAGCGGAAACTGCCGACCGTAGAGTAAGTTGTGAAAATGAAGCCTTTCGTAAATGCTCGGAATTTTAATAACAAAGATGAGATAGTTAGTATGGCAGTTGGCGGGTGGAAGCATCGTTTCTTATTGATATTTTTGTTACTTTTTTCATCAAGGAAAAAAGGTAAAAGAGAATAATTAACTGCGATGTCATCATTTTTGCAAAAAGAGCAAAAATACCGCCACCGCTTTTTGTGTTGTAATCATTATACCACGGGTTAAACCCCGCGGCTATAATAATTTTATCCCTACGGGATTATGACAAGAATATTCCCTGTTTTTCTTGATATCTAATTATAATTAATGACTCATAATTATAACAGTGTATCATAAAATCGTATAAATAAATATTAATTATGATGCCCTTACTATTCTATTGAAAAAGTAACTACTTTTATGGCTGTAAAGTTTATTATAGATGAGTACTACTAAAGATGATATTAAAATTACCTTCCTTGGAACAGGAACCTCAATAGGTGTACCAATAATTGCTTGTAAGTGTAAGGTTTGTACTTCGGCAAACAGCAAGGATAAGCGTTTGAGAGCGTCTGTTATGATTGAGACACAGGGCAAAACTCTTATTATTGATTGTGGTCCTGATTTTAGAGCCCAGATGCTTAGAGAGGATGTGAATGATATTGATTCAATTATTTTAACTCATGAACATCGCGACCATATTGCCGGGCTTGATGATGTGAGAGCATTTAATTATATGCAGAAAAAGAAAATTCCTGTTTATGCTGAAAATAATGTGATTGAGGCAATAAAGAATGAGTTTCCATACATCTTTAATAAAACAGGGTATAAGGGGGCTCCCTTAATTTCAATTAATGAAATTGATGTAAATACATTTAGCATTTATGGTGTGGAGATAATTCCTATTCGTGCAATGCATCATGATTTGCCTGTCCTGGGGTTTAGAATTGGTGACTTTGTTTATATTACTGATGCTAATTTTATTGCAGATAAAGAAATTGAAAAGATGAAAGGAGCTAAGGTGATTGTGATAAATGCTCTTAGATTTAAACCTCACTTCTCACATTTTTCAGTTAATGAGGCAATTAAAATTATTAATAAGCTTTCGCCTGAAAAGGCCTACCTAACTCATCTTAGTCATTTCATTGGCTTACACAATGAAACTACGAAAAATTTACCCTATGGTATTGAGCTTGCCTATGATGGGCTTGTGCTTAGAATATAGAATGATTTAATAATCAGCTTTATCTCAGCTAAATAAGGGATAAGTATAAAAATAATTAATTAATTATTTGCAGGTTAGTGTATACTAACTAACTTTGCAGCGATTTTATTCCGGAACTATACATAAACAACATAAATACAAATATGGAAAAGCTCTTAAAGAAACTACTAAACTATTCATGGATTAGCATGATTGCGATACTATTGCTTACTGCCTATTTCATATTCAATATGAAGCAGAATTCAAGAATGGAAACCGATCTTGACAAATACATGCCGCATGACCATCCAGCATTTGTTTATAGCGATAAAGCAGAAAGTTGGTTTAATATTAATGATGGGATAATTGTAGCTATTGAAAATAAGAAAGGAATTTTTAACACTGAGACCCTTGATACCTTAAAAAAGTTGACGAAACGTTTTCAAAAGTTTGATGAGATAAACAAAGATGATGTTACATCTCTATATACGGCTGATAACATTATAGGGACAGAAGACGGTATGGATGTCAAGCGTTTCTTTAAGCGTGTACCAAAGACAAAAGAGAATCTTCAGAAACTAAAAGAAAGTGTTGAAAATAATGAAATGATATTTGGTCGTTTAATATCAGTTGATGAGACGGTTACAGTGATTGTTGCTGAAATAGGCGATGATGTTTTTACACAAGAATTTTATAGGGAGATTCTTGATGTTGCAAAGGCATCTGAAACAAAAGATATAAAAATTCATGTTGCAGGTAGACCTATTGTTGAAGGTACTATGGCTTTGCTTGGCCCTGCAGATATGAAGAAAATGGTACCTATTGTTTTGCTGGTAATATTTCTGGTTCTGTTTATTACTTTACGCAGTTTCAAAGGCACTCTGATAACCCTTGGTGTAGTTTTCTTTTCAACTATCTGGGCTTTTGGTCTTATGGCAGCTGTTGGGGTTCCTGTATATGCCGTTTCAACAATGATACCTGTAATGCTCATTGCCATTGGTGTGGCAGATGGGATTCATCTTTATAGTCATTTGCAGGTATATATCAATCACAACCCTGATGCAGAAAAAAGAGAGGCGGTAAAAGATATGATTAAGTTTATGTGGAAACCTGTTGTTATGACATCAGTTACTACTGCTGTTGGATTTATTTCATTACTTACATCTCAGGTTTATCCTGTTAAGTATTTTGGTATTTTTACCGCATTTGGTGTAATGGTGGCAATGGTATTTTCATTGGTGTTTTTACCTGCCGGAATTATGATTTTTGGTTTGCCTAAAGCGAAAAAGATTAATAAAGAGGAAGATAAGGCAGGCCATTCTCATTCAAGATTGGCAAATTCCTTTGCTGCTTCTGTTATAAAACATAAGTATGTTTCAATTATGGCAACTGCAGTAATTGTTATTCTTTCGCTTATCGGAATGCAAAAGATTTGGATTAATTCCAGTTTTCTTGAGAAATTTGAAAAAGATAGTGACATTGTTCAAACAGATAAGTTTATAAATGAGCACTTTGGTGGAACCAGCTCTGTTAATTTAATTTTGGACGCACAAGGTAAAAAAGATAAATTTAAAGACCCCGAAGTCCTTAAATTAGTTGATAAGATGCAAAAAGATGTTGATAGCCAACTTGAAGTTGTTGGTAATACTTTTTCTTTGGCTGATTATATAAACCGGATGAATAAGGTAATGAATGCCGATAAGGAAGAGTTTAACAAGATTCCTGACAGCAAAGACCTGATAGCACAATATCTTTTGTTATACGAAATGTCGGGTGACCCTGAAAACCTTAACAAAGTTGTTGATTATGATTATGAAAAACTTAATGTTACCTTTCAGCTTAAAAGTGACAATTCTAAGTCTATTAATTCTGCCCTTGATGTAATTAATACTTATAAAAGCGATTTTAAGAAATATGGAATCACAATAAATTATGCAGGTAGTGGATACAAAGGTTTGGTTTTTACAGATCTTATTCTCGAAGGTCAGATTATGAGCTTAATTATGTCATTAATTATTATTCTGCTTTTGATTTCTGTTATGTTTAGAAGTATCAAAATTGGAGTCATTGCATCTGTGCCAATTATCCTTACCGCGTTGATTAGTTTTGGAATAATGGGTTTCTTGGATATTCCATTAAGCACAACTACAGCCTTACTTTCAAGTATTGCCATTGGTATAGGTATTGATTATGCCGTACACTTTTTGGAGCAATATCACTATAATGCCTTAAATACTGATGATAAAATGGTGGCTGCACAAAATACAATGGCACATTCGGGGCGGGCAATTATTTACAATGCAATTGTTGTTATTGCCGGATTTTTGGTCTTGATGTTCTCTGTTTTTCCACCAAATCGCCAACTTGGAGCATTGGTTTCTCTAAATATGTTTACCAGCTTTGTTGGTACTTTGACAATTATGCTAGTGTTGCTTTATGTTAGTAATGTGTATTTTAAAAAGAAAAAAAGTAAATAATTAATAATCTAAAAAATAATAAATATGAAAACTTTAAAATTTGTAGTAACAGTTGCGATAGTATTAGTAACGAGTTTTGGTGCAAGTGCACAACTAACAGGTCGCGAAATTATAGACAAAACATATAATCGTCCTGCCGGTGACGATCAAACTTCGATATTAACAATGACTTTGATTAATAAAAGCGGACAAAGTCGTGTTAGGAAAATCAAACAATTTACAAAAGATTTTGGCGATATGGAAAAAAAGATAATGTTTTTTATGTCCCCGGCTGATGTGAAAAATACTTCATTTATGAACTGGAGTTATGATAATGATAAGGCTGACGATCAATGGATTTATCTGCCGGCAATTAAAAAGACGAAACGTATTTCGAGTGATAGCAAAAGTGATTATTTTATGGGCTCTGATTTTACTTATGATGATTTAGGCGATCGTAAATTAGACGCAGACATTCACACACTTCTTAGAGAAGAAACTATCAATGGCTTTGATTGCTATGTTGTTGAGAATGTTTCAAAAGATGATGAGTATATGTACTCAAAAACTGTTTCATGGATAAGAAAGGAAAGTTTTGTGGGTGTAAAAAAAGAGTTTTATGATGAAGATGGCGACTTGCTTAAAATTCTCACAATAAAAAAAGTTGAGAAAATTTCAGGATACTGGGTTATTGTAAGTTCCGAGATGAAAAATATTCAGAAGAATCATACAACAAAAATTAATCTTACCGACGTACATGTTAATACAAATGTACCAGCCTCAAAGTTTACTGAACGAATGATGATGAGAGGTATATAATACTAATTGAATATTATGAAAAAAATTGTAATAGCAATAATCCTGTTGGTTGTTACAGGTGGAATGACAAGGGCTCAAAGCATAGATGTTTCAGGTTTTGCAAGAACTTATGAAGGAGCAAAAACCGAATCAGGTGATTTCTCAATTATTCAGCAAACTTTAAATCTCAATTTCGAGAAAAAAGGAGAGAAGGCAGCATTTAAAGCCAATCCAATGCTTTACCTGTATAACTCGGACAGCTTGCATTTGAACCTTAGAGAATTATTTGTTGATATGTATTTTAGTAATTTCGATTTAAGGGTTGGTAAACAGCAAATAGTTTGGGGAAAAGCAGATGGCGTTTTTATTACGGATGTTGTTTCGCCTTTAAACCTTACGGAATTTCTTTTACCTGATTTTGATGAGATTAGAATAGGTGTAATTGCAACAAAACTTGATTATTATGTTGGAAACAATACATTTGAATTTGTATGGGTTCCTCAGTTTACGCCAATTACAAAACCGGCTTCAAATTCAATATGGTATATCCAACCCGATTTTCCTGCACAACCTACATTCAATTGGAACAATAGTGAGATTAAACCTTCATTGGAAAATAGTGAGATGTTTATAAAGTATTCTGCCATGACTTCAGTAATTGATTTTGATTTAATGGCAGCCTATACATGGGACGATACACCTGCAATGCATGTTAATAAAATAATTGATATGTCGTCGGGTAGCCCTGTGCTTAGCGGTTTAAATATTACCCCGGAATATCACAGACTCTCATTAGCAGGTGCTTCTTTTAGCTCTGAGATTAAAGGTGTTATATTACGCGGCGAGGCTGCCTATTACAATGGAAAGTATTTTCAAACGGAAGACCCTGCTGCCAAAGATGCTCTAATTCAGAAAGATTATCTGAATTATGTTCTTGGTCTTGATTTTAATATCGGCGATGTTAAATTGAGTGCACAGTTTATTCAAAAATACATATTAGATTTTGACAAAAATATGATTGATGATGAGATCAATAATATGGCTACTTTTTTGGCTCGTTATGATATGTTGCGTGAAACCTTACATCTCGAACTATTTTCATATATTGGACTGACAAATGAAGATGCCCTTATTCGTCCTAAACTTACTTATGATTTTGACGATAGCTTTTCAATCCTTTTGGGAGCAAATATATTTGTTGGGGATGAAAACGGACAATTTGGCCGGTATCATGACAATACAATGATGTATATGAAATTGAAGTATAATTTTTAATTTCTGATTCTGCTGTGCTGCGTATATGCTTTGTGCTGCTGCATAGGGGAGTGAATTTATTTTTTCCTTATTGTATAGATAAATGCCTGTAGGGTAGGGGTTACCAGGGATTGGATAACTGCCGGTGAAGAATATTTAAGTTTTATTATTACCTTAGCAGAAATATTTTTATCTGTATGAGATTGATCAGACTGAGTTTATTAACAATACTAGCAACTGTTTTTTTGCTTTCATGTAAAAGCAACTCTCCGGATGTTTTATTATCTCGTTTATATATTAATACAAATGTTGATGATCTTTCGTTTGGCGATTATTCAAAAGCTCTTGTTTCATATTTTTTAGGCGATAGTACATCCGTGTTTAATGATTGTAAAGCAAAGATAAAATACAGAGGTAATGCATCTTCTCATTACGATAAAAAAAGTTTTTCCTTAAAATTTAATAAAGAAAAAAGTTTCGGTAATTTTGCTTGTAACAAGGTATGGAAGCTTAATGCTGAGTATATTGATAAAACGTTTATGAGGAATAAATTAAGTTATGACTTATTCCGTAAATTTGATAAAAACAATTATGCACCGCATATAACTTATGTAGAAATTTATCTTAATAATGAATTTAGGGGTATTTATGCTATAACCGAAAGGGTTGACCGTAATAGACTAGGCCTGAGCAAGAAAGAAAAATCTGCTGTGCTATTTAAAGAACCGCCAATTTCTGAACCACCCGAAAAACATTATGAGAACTTTGATGGATTTATCCGATTTTGTAATTACGCTGAATTCTACAAAGATTTCTCAAAAAAGAGTTTTAATAAACTGTTGCGTGAAGCATATTATAACCAGCGTTTTCCTGATGTTGAAAAGCGAAATATGAAGAAGCTGATTTTTGATATAACAGATTTTATTTTTAACTCAGCTGATGAGCTTTTTGCAAATCCTGATAGTTTTAATACTTATTTTGATTTAAATAATATTCTCGACTTAAACCTGCTATTGCTGATTTCAAATAATAGTGACGGTTTATTAAAGAATTTTTATCTCTATCGAAAAGCGCAAAATCAGCCATATATGTTTTCACCCTGGGACTATGATCATGGCTACGGACGTGATGGTGACGGTGAACCAAACAGGACTTCCATTCTTGATGTTTCGAGGATGAAGCTAATAGGTAGGTTAATACAACTTAATGCTTTTAATTACAGACAAAAACTTTACGATAGGTTTATTTTCTTCAAACAGAATAATATCCTGACAAGTGATAATCTGAATAAGATGATTGATGCGAATATTAAGCTTCTGGCAACATCAATTAAAAAGAACGAACAAATATGGCCTCCTGAAAAAGTCTCGTTTTTTAAGGATGCTGATTTTAATTCTGAAATTGACTTAATGAAAGAATGGTTGGATAACAGACTGCCTGAGGTAGAAAGCTATTTAAAAGAATTATCAGCAGAAAATCAGTAATAAATTATTATGTCCTTACAAGGTGTGGCGGTTATTTGTACAGTAACTTATGACATAGCCATAAGCTTAGAAATATTTGTTATTCAGCCAATTTTGCATGAAATAATGTAATGTCCCAAATCCGAGAAATAGAAATCTTTTTCTTATTTTTGTCTGAATGACAAGCGATAAGAATAGATTATTATTTTAAATATTAACCCGCTTCTCTTTCCATTATCTTTTTGCCTCGTGTCCGCCGGCTGGCGGATGATAATGGAAAGAGAAGCTACATCATATCCCGTAGTAAATCAACTTCTTTTTACTTCCTTTAGGACAAGAGGCAAAAGAAAAAGAAGTTGGTTTACGGTATTTGGCAAACAAAACATTCATCGCTTCTTGCCTTAAAAAGCCTGTCATTCAGAGCGAAGCGAAGAATCCCCTATTGCTTGATACCCTCACGCTTAGATATAGAGTCCATAAAATTACCAGTGTTTATGAAATATTCATTACTTTTGAGCAATGCCAATAATCAAACAACAATAATCAATAACAATATTACTCACCAATTGATATTTCTCGTGTACCGTCAGATTTTAGAGATGCTCTGAACATTCCGGTAGTGTTAAAAACAATTTCAATATTCCCTTCTTTATCAATCCCAATAGCACCGGCATCGCCACCATTATTTTTTAGCTTATTATTTATCACCTCATCCATAGCTTCTTTTAAACTAAGATTTTGGTATTCCATTAGTGCAGAAATATCATGAGCAGCAACATACCTTAAAATATATTCGCCGTGTCCGGTAAATGAGATACCGCAAGTTTTATTATTTGCATATGTTCCACAGCCTATTATTGGTGAGTCGCCAATACGCCCATACATTTTATTGCCCATACCACCTGTTGAAGTACCTGCAGCAATATTACCTTTTTTGTCTATTGCAACACAGCCGACTGTTCCCATCTTTGAGTCGAGTTTGTTCTTCTCATTCAATTGAATTCTTTTTAATTGCTTCCATCTTTTCTCAGTATAAAAATAATCAGCTGAAACCGTATCAAGACCAATTTTTGCTGCAAAGTAATCTGCTCCATCGCCTGAAAGTATAACATGTTTGGACTTTTCCATTACGGCACAGGCAGCAGAAATTGGGTTCTTTATCCTTTTTACTCCCGCAACAGCACCCGCATCAATCTTTGCTCCATCCATTATTGAAGCGTCCATTTCATTTGTACCGGCATTAGTAAAAACAGCACCTTTTCCGGCGTTAAATAGGGGCGAGTCTTCTAAAATATTTATACTCTTTTCAACTGCATCAAGTGCCGAGCCACCGTTTTTTAATATCTCTTCTCCGGTTGATAGGGCTTCATTCAATTTGTCGATATAATTTGCCCGTTCGCTTTCCGGAATATCATTTATACTAAAATTACCTGCTCCGCCATGAATAACAATAGCATAGTTGTCTGATGCCTGTTTATTATCCTGAGTTTTACAACTTATAATAAGGACTAAGAGAAATATAGAAATTAGAACTTTAGGATATTTCATATTATTATTGAATTGGTGAATGAAAATAATTTTCTCAAAGTTAAATATTTGCTTTCATGTTGTCAAATATCTTTATTTTCATAAATAAAACACTTAGGCTTATTGTGAAATTGCTATTTGACAACAATTACTTAGATTTGCATTAAACAAAATTTAGATAAAATGAATTATCAGAATAGATATTTACAGATAGTACTGACTGTTTTTACATTCATGTTATTGCTTGCTTCGTGTAATCAATCAAAAACAATAAAGCTAAAGATTATTGAGACCAGTGATGTTCATGGAGCTGTTTTTCCTTTCGACCTGGTAAAGAACAAGAAAAGTGAAGGTTCTCTATTTCAGGTATATACTTACGTAAAAGAGCAGAGAGCCAAAAAGGACGAAAATGTGATACTTCTTGACAATGGCGATATGTTGCAAGGTGACCCTGTGGCATATTACTTTAATTTTATAAATACTAACAAGGAGCATATTTGTGCAGGGGTAATGAATGATATGGCTTACGATGCTGCAACAGTCGGGAATCATGATATTGAACCCGGACATACAGTTTATGACAGATTTAACTCTGAAATTAATTTCCCATGGATGGCTGCCAATGCAGTAAATAATTCAAATGATTCTTCGTATTTTAAACCTTATACGATAATTGAACGCGCCGGAGTGAATGTTGCAGTTTTGGGTCTTATTACTCCTTCAATTCCCAAATGGTTGCCACCAAATATTTACGAAGGAATTCATTTTAATGATATGATTGAGTCTGCAAAATATTGGATAAATGTAATTAAAACAAAAGAAAAAGCTGATATAATTGTTGGCTTATTTCATTCGGGAGTTGACTACACTTATGGTGGTGAAACTAAAGATACATACAAAAATGAAAATGCTTCAGAGCTGGTTGCTGAGAATGTTCCAGGCTTTAATCTAATTTTAGTTGGTCATGACCATCATGGCTGGAACAAATATGTTATTAATAATGAAGGTGATTCTGTTTTATTAGCTGGTACTACGAGTAGAGCAAAAGATTTGGTTGAAGTTAATTTCTTACTTGTTAAAGATAGACAATCATCATATAAAATAGTAAACGAAGAAGCAAATATTGTTTCGCTCAATGATATTATTCCCGACAGTACGATGCTCTCAAAGTATCGTATATATTTTGATGATGTTAAGTCATTTGTTTCAGAAAAGATAGGAAGCTTCACCTCGCCAATGTTTGCCGGCGATGCAATATTTGGTAATTCAGAATTTGTTGACTTAATTCAAAAAGTCCAACTGGATTACACAAAAGCTGATATTTCTTTCACAGCCCCAATGTCGTTTTCCGATACAATCAAGGCTGGTGTGTTTACCATAGCCGATTTGTTTAAGCTTTACCGATTCGATAACTTGCTTTATACTATCGAACTAAGCGGACAAGAAGTAAAGGATTATTTAGAGTATTCATACTCAAGTTGGTTTAATGTGATGAATAGTAAAAATGATAATTTATTAAAATATGTAAAGGATAAGAATGGCGAAATTATTCGTTACGGAAGCGGTAAACCAAAACTGGCGGGAAGGTATTATAATTTTGATTCGGCAGCAGGCATAGTTTATTCAGTTGATGTTTCAGAACCTATTGGACAGAGAATTAAAATTACCGGTATGTCAAATGGTGATAAATTTAGATTAAACAAGAGATATAAAGTTGCTGTAAACTCATACAGAGGAAACGGAGGGGGAGGACAGCTGACGAATGGTGCCGGAATTCCTAGTGATAGTTTACAATCAAGAATAATTTCCATTTCGCAAAACGATATGCGATGGTATATTATGCAATGGATTAAAGAGAAAAATATAATTACTCCTGCAAAATTTAATAACTGGGGAATCATTCCTAAAGACTGGTGGGAAACCGGAAAAGAAAATGACTTAAAACTTCTCAATTTGAATTAAGTCGAATATTTTCTGAAATAAATAGTTATTATTTTTTATCCACTTACTACAGTCTGATTATCAGTTGATAGTTAGAAAATGCTATTCTGTATTGGTTCTAAATAATAGGATTATTCAATTCAAATTTCAATAAATACATTAACATATCTATATTTGCAAATTATTATTCAGAAATTAATATTTAACTAACTAAAAACTAATAGATTATGTTTATTTTAATGGTTGTCGTTTTTGTTCTTGGCTATCTAATGATTGCTCTCGAACATCCACTCAAAGTTGACAAAGCGGCCTCTGCACTTATTTTAGGTTCACTTATCTGGGTTGTTTACATCCTGGGTATTGATTCTATACTTTCCTTAGGTCATAGTCATGCTTGGAAGCACTTCTTGGAAAGTACTTCTCTAGTTGACTTAAAGCAAAAATTCCCTGATATGACATTATGGGAGCAAATGAAATATTTTGTTGTTGAGCATGAGATTATTGAGCATCTTGGTGAAATTTCTGAGATATTATTCTTCCTGCTTGGAGCAATGACTATTGTTGAAACAATTGACCAACATCAGGGTTTCAAGCTTATCACAGATCGCATTACGACAAATAACAAGGTTAAATTACTTTGGATTTTAAGTATTTTAACATTCTTCATGTCAGCATTACTTGATAACCTTACTACAACTATTGTTATGGTTGCATTGCTTCGAAAGCTTGTAGGTGATAAACATTCTCGTTGGTTCTTTGCCAGCATGATTGTAATTGCTGCAAATGCCGGTGGTGCCTGGTCGCCTATTGGTGATGTAACAACTATTATGCTTTGGATTGGTGGACAAGTTACAGCAATGAATATTATTACAATGGTATTTATTCCTAGTGTATTTAATATGGTTATTCCATTGGCTGTTGTTTCATTATATATGAAAGGTGAGGTTAAAAGACCTGAGCTCTCAAAAAATGAAACAAGAGAATTTACAACGGTAGGAGAGCGTAAGCTGCTATTATTCATGGGAATTGGTGCTTTGCTATTTGTTCCGGTATTTAAAACATTCACTCATCTTCCTCCGTATATGGGAATGTTATTCGGACTTGGAGTAATTTGGTTAACAACAGAGCTTATTCATAAAAATAAATCAGATGAGGATAAGAGAAAACTTACCGTAATTGGTGTTCTTAGAAAAGTTGATGTCCCAACTATCTTTTTCTTCTTAGGAATTTTATCAGCAGTTGCCGCTTTACAATCAGCCGGTCACTTAGGTTTATTAGCCGAGTATTTGGATAAAAACATGCACAATATTTATGGTATAAATACTACAATTGGTATTTTATCTTCTATTGTTGATAATGTTCCTCTTACCGCCGGTGCTATGGGTATGTATCCTGTTATGACAGATGTATTGGTTCAAGCATCTGCTGAACCTTCTTACATGATGCATTTTGTTCAGGATGGTGCATTCTGGGAATTATTGGCTTATGCAGCCGGAACAGGTGGAAGTATATTAATTATTGGTTCAGCTGCCGGTGTTGCTGCAATGGGACTTGAGAAAATTGATTTTATTTGGTACATGAAGAAGATTAGTCTATTAGCTTTACTTGGTTACTTAAGTGGTATTGCTGCATATTGGCTACAGGAACTACTGTTTTTTCATGGATAATAGTTAAGAAATATACGGTCGTGGTAAGGTTTTTCTACGATTGTTAATTAAATTTTTGATAAACGAGATATAATACTTGCGATTATGTCTCGTTTATTTTTTAATATTGCCACAAAATAAATAATCAATTAATACTATGTTTACATTATTTCAAATAAACCTTGCTGATAATGCAGCCGGCGAAAAAACCGGCGAGCTAACTTTGTCCTTTATCGACCTTGCTTTAAAGGGAGGATGGATTATGATTCCGATTGCTTTGTTATCTGTTATTGCTGTTTATATCTTTTTTGAGAGATATTTTACCATTAAATCAGCTGCTCACGAAGATTCAAACTTTATGAATAGTATTAAAGAATATATTCTTGAAGGAAAAATTGATTCGGCAACTGCTCTTTGCAAATCTACCAATAGTATTGTTGCACGAATGATAGAAAAAGGTATTAGCAGATTGGGGCGTTCGTTAAGTGATGTAAATGCAGCAATTGAGAATGTCGGTAAATTAGAGATTTCTAAACTGGAAAAAGGTCTTCCTACAATGGCTACAATTGCAGGTGGGGCACCAATGATTGGTTTCCTTGGTACTGTTATAGGTATGATTCAGGCTTTTTATAATATGTCAGCTGCAGGTAATAATATTGACATCGGCTTACTCTCAAGTGGTATTTATACTGCTATGGTTACAACGGTAGCAGGATTAGTAGTTGGTATAATTGCCTACTTTGCATATAACATTTTAGTGGCAAGAGTAGAAAAGGTTGTTAATAAACTTGAAGGTACAACAACAGAGTTTATGGATTTACTAAATGAGCCTGTGTAATTTATTAATTAATTAGGAGAGAAGTTATGGCCTTAAGAACAAGAAATAAAGTAAGTGCAAGTTTCAGTATGTCGTCAATGACGGATATTGTTTTCTTGTTACTTGTATTTTTCATGATAACATCAACTTTGGTTAATCCTAATGCATTGAAGTTATTATTACCTGAAAGCAGTACACAAACCAAGGCAAAACCGCTTACATCTGTTTCTATTACAAAAGACCTTAAATATTATATCGAAGACAAAAGGGTTAATCTCAAGGATTTGGAACGTAAACTAATAGATAAACTTGGAACTAAAGATGATGTTTATATTGCTTTGCATGCTGATAAATCAGTTGATATTGGTTATGTTGTTAAAGTAATGAATATTGCAAAAAGAAATAAATATAAGATGATTTTGGCAACAAGTCCGGAAAAATAAAGTTGTTTTATGGAAAGACTTGTTGTTTTGAATCAATAAGCTGAAAAGGAAATAATAAAATATGAAACAGTTTTTTAAAGAACATAAAAGAGGTATTATCAGTACAATAGTTTTTCACCTTGGCTTGATTGTATTTTTGATGTTTATGGGTTTTCATATTCCATTACCTCTTCCGGGTGAAGAAGGTATTTTAATAAATTTTGGCGATAGTGATTTGGGCTCAGGTGATGTTGAACCTTCAAGCTCTTCTGCATCAAAACCTGTTCAGGAAGTTGTTACACCGCCCGTTGAACAGACAAAGGTAGAGCAACCTGCTGTTGCAAAAGAAGAAATAATTACACAGGATATTGAGAAAACTGTTGCTGTTGAATCAAAAAAAGAAGTTAAACCGAAAGAAAAAACACCCGAAGAGATTGAGGCTGAGAAAAAACTTCAACAGGAACTAGAGAAAAAACGAATTGAAGAAAAGAAAAGGCTTGAACAAGCTGAGATTGAACGAAAGCGTAAGGAGGAAGAAGACAGAAAAGCGAAAGCTACTTCTGATATGATTAAAAACTCTTTTGGCTCAGGCAAAAATAATGAGGCTAATAATAGCACCGGAGAAGGAAACACATCTTATAAAGGAAATCAAGGACAGGCAAATGGCTCGGTTGATAGCAATAATCACGGAGTTGGACATGGACTTGGCTCTAATGGTAATAGCTGGAGTTTAAAGGGGCGTAAAAATATTGAACTCCCTAAACCAAAGTATGATATTCAGGAAGAAGGAAAAGTTGTTGTAGAGATAAGAGTTGACAGCTATGGACAGGTTATTTCGGCAACACCGGGCAAGAAAGGAACTACAATACAAAATCTCAGCTTGTATCGTATTGCGAAAGAAGCTGCTATGAAAGCTAAATTCGACGCAAAGCCAAATGCCCCCGACCAAATAGGAACAATTACTTATGTGTTTGTGCTTGAATAATCAGTGACTAAAAAATCTTTAAAAGATCGTAGTAATAGTTGTCATACATCTTTATCCTGAATTCAGAGTCGCCAGTAAAATTGATTGTTTTTACTTCGGAAACATTATAATCTGAATTCCAATAACGTAGAACATTATTTTGTAAATCGAACTGGTAATTGTCATCCGGTTGCGAAGCTGCTTGATTTGCATAATACTTTACAATCATCCGCCCATCATTAAGAAAATGATAAACAATGCTATCTTGCTCGGGTACAGTAACACCATTCTCAATGTAGTTTTTTCTATGCCATGTACCTATTATCCGGTTATCGTCAATAGGATTCTCATAATTATTGCTGCATGAAAGAAATATTGCAGAAAAAAGAAAAACAATGAAGAGTTTGAGACCTTTCATTTGAGATAATTATTTTAATTATTTTGAAATTCAATATCATCAATACATATACCATTTGGTAAAAACTCCGAAGCATCGCCACCGTGTCTTATTATATCCCTGACAATTGATGAGGTGACCGGTGTGTGCTCCGGTAGTGTTAAGAGAAAAACAGTTTCAATCTCCGGATGCATTTGTTTGTTTACTTGTGCAATTGACCTTTCGTATTCAAAATCAGATGATGTACGCAGTCCTCTTAAGATATAATTAGCATTTACATCTTTGCAATAATCAACAGTTAATTTCGAATAATGATCAACTCTTACTTTTGGCTCATTCTCAAAAACCTTTTCAATCCATTTAACTCTGGTATCAATTGAAAAGAAACCGGGTTTGTTTGTATTAAGGCCAATTGCAATTATTATTTCATCGAAGAAATTTATTGATCTGCGAACAATTGACTCATGTCCGATTGTAAAAGGATCGAATGACCCGGGAAATATTGCTATACGCTTCATACCAGTTTAATTTATTTTCAAAGTTGAGAATAATTTCTGTCTTTAAAAATTTATTCTGAAAATAATTATCATAAATCATTAATTGCTACTAGATTTTTAACATTCAAAAATATTCTTAGATTTTAGACAATTTTTAGAAATCCCCTAAAATATTCAGCTGCTTTTATCATTCGCGAACCATACCAAGCAAACATTTCGCCATCTACCAATATTACTTTTGTTGATGGAAGCTGGCTTGAAAAATAGATTCTGTCTTTATTGTCAAAATAACAGGGTTCGGATAACAAAAATAAAATATCAGGCGAATCCTTCTTTAATTGCTCAAGGCTTATTTCAGGGTATAGTTTTTTATGGTTACTGTAAATATTTTTGAATCCTAATTTGTTGATTATGTCGCTAATGTAAGTATTTCCCGAAAGGGTAATAAATGGTTTTTTCCATATCAAACATGCAATAGATAACTTACTTTGTAAGCTTATGAGTTCTGAAAATCCTATTTTAATTGAGCTGATTATTTCTTTTGATTCATTTTCTTTTCCGGTATGTTTACCAATGCTTTGAACCATGTCAAGGGCATCATCAAACGACTTTACATCAAAAAGAAGAACATTATACTTTTTCTTCAATCTAAGAATTTCTTCCTTATTATTTTCCTCTTTTGAGGCAATTATCAAATCGGGCTTAAGCTTTTCAATAATGTCAAACTTAAGTTTAAATATACCGCCTATAAGTGTTTTTTGTTTTATAGCTTCGGGTGGGTGAACACAAAATGAGGTAATGCCAACAATTCTGTTTTTCAGCCCAAGATCAAACAATAACTCGGTAATAGACGGAACAAGTGAGATAATTCTTTGGGGTGAAACATCAGGCATATCGCGAATAATAATCATTTACTTAATCTCTTTTTCTTTATAAGAATTTACAAACAGAATATTTGAAAGTTGCTCATTATAATCTGAGAAATTCTCCATAGAAACTGCATCATCATTAAAACCAATAATAGAAAGGTCGGCATCAAGTGATTTTTCACTAACTATTGTTTTTAAGCAATTCGACTCATCAATAGGTATCAGGTCAATATTATGGGCAGAAATAGGAATTCGTCCCGATTTAATTAATGATAATATGTCTTCTCTTCTTTTGTTAATTTCCTTTTCCGGAAAGACAGCAAATATCTTAATTAGCCCTTTATTCCAATCGGGATGTCCTAAAATAATATAAGCTATAAGTATCATGAGGTTGGCATTTTCATAGTCTTTTGATGTAATCCAGACATGAATTTCTTTTAGGTAGCCAAATCCTTTGTATGAGCTATTCAGTACACAAACATCAAATCTCGTTGAAGATAATAAAGAATAGTTTTTAATGATGTCATTAAGTTTTTCGGGCTTTGCCCGCGAGAATTCAAACAAAATCATATTATTACCTCTACCGGATAAACCCGAGAGCTGGATAACCTGAGCTATTGCCGAGGTGTAAGAGGGACTGATAATAGTATCTAGATAAACCCTGCTTTTGCTTCCTGATGCAAGAGTAATTAGCTTATTAAGAATCTCTTCGGATTTCTTGCCTGTTTCTTCATTCAAATATCCTTCGATATAATGAATATACGTGCCGAACCCATATTTGTAAGATATCCAACGAAGCAAATCAAAGGCAGATCTTCGTTTAAATGATTCATCTGTTACACAAATGGCAAATGGTCGCCAGTTATGATCTTGGTCTTGCTTACCTGCCCTTTGTGTAAATATCTGTAATTGACGGCTTAGCTGAAAAACAACTCCACGAAATAAATTTTGAAATCCCTTTTTATCCTTGCTGTAATAGCTTATTAAATAATATATCCCAATCATTATAAGAATGGAAATAAATGCATAAAGGAAATCCATTTTAAACATTAACCAGAAAGATAAAACTGCACCCATTAATGAGAAATACCATTTCGATTTAAAAGTTGGCCTGTATGACGGATCAGCTGCAAAATGCTCAAAAAACGAGATAAGACAAATTGCACCATAGGTAACCATAAAAAACATTGAAATAATTCTTGCAACAGAATTTATATCTCCAATTGCTATAAAGAAGAATGCAATAATGATGGTAATAATTGATGAGTTAACCGGCTCATTTGAACCTTGTTTACCTTTGGCAAACCATTTATTGAGTGATTTATTGCTAAAAATATTATCAACTCCTATAGCTTGCAAGGTGCGCGGAGCAACTATAATAGAACCCAAGGCAGAAGAAATGGCAGCGCTTGCCAGACCAATTGGAATAATTGGTCCCCAGATGGCAATTCGTTGCATTATCAATTGGTCGTCGGCTAAATCTTGTGGCAATGCAGAGATTGTTAGTTTATAAGCTATTATAATATATATTACAAGACCAATGATAGTAGCCCAAATTGTGCCCTTGGGAATTGATTTTTGTGGATTCTTTAAATCACCGGAGAGACCTAATCCGGCCGCTATTCCGGTAAAAGCCGGAAAGATAATTGTAAACACATAAAAGAAACTATCAGGGTTCTCGATATGGGCTGTTAAGTTAACTTGCGACGGTTCAATCTCAGGTGTTCCTAATAAGAAAAAAACTAATGATGTTACCAATAAGCCAACAACAAAATATAATGCTTTCATTCCTATGTTTGCACCTCTTGTTAAAACCAGAAATGAGATGAAAGCCATTGTCGGCAGACTGATTGCCCGTTTATCATATATAAGCCATCCGAAGTTATCAGCAATATATTTTATTACCGGGTCAAATGCTTCGGCAAATGCTATTACGTAAAAAGCCACACTAATGGCTTGCGATAAATAAAGAGCAATACCTATTGCACCACCAATATTTAAGCCGAATGAACGTGAAATAATAAAATATGCACCTCCTCCTTGCACCTTCTGGTTTGTTGCAATCTCGGCAACTGCAAGTGCAGTTGGGATTGAAACCATATGACCTATAATAATTATTCCGAGTACACCTATAAAGCCTACATTACCAACAGCATATCCAAACCTAAGGAAGAGTATGGCTCCAAGTATTGTGGAAATTGCCGTCATAAAAACCGGCATAGTTCCAAAATCGTTTTTCTTATTTTGTAATAGTTTCGCCATCAGTAAAACTTTATTTGACTAAAATAATAATTATTATTGATTTTTAAGCAATGATATATTCTTTGAAAAAAGTTTTGTAATAATGTGTTACATTTGAAGCATAATTTTTATTTCAGAGATTTTTGAAAAATGGCAGATTCAAACGATAAACTACAGGAAAATAATAAGCAACTTCAATTTGATAAACGCTATCTGGAAATGGCTAAGATTTGGTCGAATAATTCTTACTGCAAGAGGCGAAAGGTTGGGGCTTTGATAGTTAGAGACAGAATGATAATTAGCGATGGCTACAATGGAACACCTGCCGGGTTTGAAAATAATTGCGAAGATGACACTTACACAACAAAGTCATATGTTCTGCATGCAGAGGCTAATGCGATAACAAAAGTTGCAAAGTCGAACAACAGTAGCGAGGGAGCTACTCTTTATGTAACTACTTCGCCTTGTATTGAATGTTCAAAACTTATTATCCAATCAGGAATTAAGAGAGTTGTGTATTCTGATGAGTATCATAATACTGAAGGCCTTGATTTGCTTCGCAGGGCAAATATTGAAATCTCTTTTTTAAAAGATACTGAATAGCTTTTGAGCAATTGCTTTACAATTAATCATCTGCGCCTGAACTATTAATTTCTGAGAATTGTTATATTTGTGAAAAATAATCTAAGATGAAGCATATTACATTAAGCCTGCTTGTTTTTATTATGATGCCTTTTTTATTGCTTGCTCAAACAGCACCTGATAAGTATTGGATTCATTTTACTGATAAAGCAAATACACCTTATTCAATATCACAGCCCGATAGTTTTTTGTCAGCTAAATCAATTCAGCGACGTATTAACCAGAATATTCCAATTGTTGAGAATGACTTACCGGTTGACCCTGTCTATATTGATAGTTTAGAGGCTTTAGGTTTGGATATTCTTACAAGAAGTAAGTGGATGAATGCTGTTACAGTGCATGCAGATAGTATTCAGATGATATTTCAGGCAATGAACTTTTATTTTGTTGACAGCTATCAAAAAGTATTGAGGCTAAAAACAAATATGGCAGATATTGTTGACTTAACGAAAGATGTTAATTCATTGTCACTAACATCCTCAGTAAGTTCACTTGATTATGGTTATTCAGCAAATCAGATTGAAATGCTTAATTGTCATATACTGCATAACGAAGGATATACAGGGCAGGGGATGGTTATTGCCATATTGGATGCCGGATTTAGAAATGTTGATACTCTGCCTGCTTTTGATAGTTTGTGGGCAAATGGTCAGATTCTGGGTATGCACGATTTTGTTAGCGGTGGTGATTCTGTTTTTGAAGATCATACTCATGGTATGATGGTTCTTTCGTGTATGGGTGGTAATTCGCCTGGCGAATTAATGGGAACAGCCCCGGGTGCTAGCTATTGGCTTCTGCGTTCCGAGGATGTGTATTCCGAATATGTGATTGAGGAGGATAATTGGGTTGCTGCTGCCGAATTTGCTGATAGTGTAGGTGCTGATGTTTTAAATACCTCACTTGGCTATACAGAGTTTGATGACCCTTCTCAAAATCATACTTATGCAGATATGGACGGAAATACAACACGTATCTCGAATGCTACTGATATTGCTGCATCAAAAGGGATGTTGGTTGTAAACAGTGCCGGTAACTCGGGTTCAAATTCCTGGTTTTACATAGGTGCACCGGCTGATGCCGATAGTGTACTTGCTGTTGGAGCTGTTGACGAAAACGGAAACTATGTAAGTTTTAGTTCAAAAGGCCCAAGCTACGATGGCAGAGTGAAACCAAATGTTGCAGCAAAGGGGCAATCATGTGCAGTAGAAGGAACAAACGGAGCTGTTACTTTTGGTAGTGGTACCTCTTTTGCTTCGCCTATAATGGCAGGAGCAGCAGCTTGTTTATGGCAAGCTCACCCCGACCTAAGCAATATGCAAATATTTGAAGCAATTGAAATGAGCGGTAGTCAAGCTTCTAATCCTGACTCTTTGATGGGATACGGTATTCCGAACTTAGCTCAAGCTCATCTTGTTCTTCATAATATCGAATATTCAGAATTTAATGAAGAAGCATTTTTCAGAGTTTCTCCAAATCCCTTTACCGACTTTTTTAAGTTGGAAATGTACTCAATAGACAGCCAGAATGTTTCTGTTGAAATGTTTGACATTATGGGCAGAAAAGTTTTTTCTAACTCATTTAATGTAAACTATCCACGATATGATTCTGTTACTATTGACAATTTATCTTATTTGCCGACCGGTATTTATGTGGTTAAAATAACAACAATCAATAGGTCGTATCAGGTTAAAGTGATAAAAAGCTAAGAAGTTAAATACGCTTAATCCTTAGAAAAAACACCAAATTTTTATTTCTTGAATATCTTAAATTTTGCAATCCCAATCTTTTGCAGAAAATATGAAAAAGATGTCCAGATAACACCAAGACCATAAATTGCCGAACGTTTTAAATTTATTGATGATGCTTCATCGAAATACTTTGTTGGGCAAGTTACTTCGGCAATTTCATATCCTTCAAAAAATATCTGTGCAAGCATTTGATTGTCAAAAACAAAATCATCAGAGTTAACATTATAATTAATACTTTCTAAAACTTCTCGCGAAAAAGCTCTGTAACCTGTGTGGTATTCTGATAATTTCTGCCGCATTAAAATATTCTGGGTGAAGGTAAGCAAGCGATTGGCTATATACTTATAGATTGGCATTCCGCCATTTAAGGCACCACGTCCCAAAATACGCGAACCTAATACAACCTGATACACATCATTAGAAATTAGGTAAGACATTGAGGGAATTAATTTTGGAGTGTATTGATAATCTGGATGTACCATAATTACAATATCTGCACCTACCTCTAATGCTTTGTTGTAACATGACTTTTGATTACCACCGTAACCCTTATTATTTTCATGCTTAATCACATGATTTATTCCCAGCTCGTGAGCTTTCTTAACCGTGTTATCATTACTTAAATCATCAACTAGAATTACCTCATCAACTATATCAAATGGTATCTCATTATATGTTTGCTCAAGAGTTGACTCTGCATTATATGCAGGCATTACAACTACTATCTTTTTATTATTTATCACTTTTAATGAATTTAATAAATTATTAATTAAGGGCTTGTTTATATTTAGGATCAATCTTCGCTGCCTTGTCAAAATATAATTTCGATTTTTCAAGATCACCTAAATTCTTATAATTAAGTCCAAGATTGAAATATATTTGGGCATCTCTTGGGTCTAATTGCTTTGCTATTAGCGAAATATCAACTGACTTTTGATACTCTTGAAGCATGCCATAAGCTACTCCCAAATCTTTGAAGGCTTCTGTACCTTTTGGGTTTATCTTAATAGCTTTTTCAAGATATTCAACTGCTTTTGGTAAATTATTTAATTCTTTACCATAAAGTGATCCGATGTTATAGTTGACATTATATTTCCCTGGTTTCAATTTATCCAATTCAAGTAAAAGAGCAAGTTTTTTACGTGGAGCTTTAGCTTCGCTGTAAATTGCATTTACAAACTGCATTACTTTAGGGTTTGAGCTGTTTATTGCCCAGGCTTTCTTAATAAATTCACCGGCTTTGTCAATGTCTTTATTGTATTTATAATAAGATACTGCCAAATCAAGACTTACGTCAAAATATTTTGGATATACCTCCAATGCTTTGGTGAAGTGCTGAATACAAAGCCTCCAGTACTTGTTTTTTTCAGCAGGAACAATGGCAGATTCTGCTCTTTCTCTATATAAAGCAGCAACAGCTGCATTTCCTTTTGCACTGTTTACTGATGTTTCAGTGTCTGTTGTAAATAAGGTGTAATCATCTTTCCATGCTCTGTTACGGGATATTGACTTTACGGAATAAAGCATGAGCATAATAATAAGTATTGATATTAATGCATTAGAATATGTTTTGTAGTTTTTAAAAAGAAGCTGTAATTTTTCAGATAATAGATATGCAATTATTAAAGTAAAACCGATTGATGAAATAAAAATGAAACGCTCGTTCATAAATGTCCCAACAGGGAAAACCAGATTCGATACAACAGATAATGTAGCTATATAAAATATTATTGAATAAGAAATAATGCTTTTCTTCTTAAGTCCTATTATAGCATAAACACCCATTGCAAGGTATATGAGCAAAGAGCCCCATGCACGGATATCCGACCAGTTGATTATCGGAATTTGTTTTGGGTAATAATCATAGGTTAGGGGATGAGGAAAAATAAGAAGTTTGATATAAAGTAAGAGAGTGTAAAAAATAGTTGCAAACTTTTCTCCTTTGCTTGCATCCAAAAATGGATTGTTGAGTAACTCATTGGCTACAGGTGCCGAAAAGCTTCCAAGAATATTTTGTCTTATTCCTAAAAATATTACAGTTGCTGCCAGCAGAGGAATCATTGAAAATAAATTATCTTTTAATTTATAATTGGTAAAGAAATAGACCGATAAAGGAATTACTGCAAGAAAGGTAACGGTATTTTCTTTTGACATAAATGCCAGGAAAAAAGCAACAAAGCTGTATATAAGATATTTGTAATGTTTAGTGTCAAGATATTTAAGCGTATACCATAAGGCTAATAATGAGCCGAGTAAAGTCATAATTTCATCCCGACCTTTTATATTTGCTACTACTTCGGTATGCACAGGATGAGCAATAAAAAGTATTGTGGCTATGAAGGGAATAGAAAAATACCATTTCTTAGGCTTATACCTTTTTAGTAAAAGAAGTAAGATTTTATACAATAGTATAGCTGTAAGAGCGTAAAGCAAAATGTTGATAAAATGGCTAAAGCCTGGTTTTAAACCGAACATTTGCACTTCAATTGCAAAAGTAACCAATGACAATGGCCTGTATCTTCCGCCTGCAACAAGATTTTTCTTTTTCCCGAAGAAACCAACGAAGGTGTCATTTGTTAAAATATCGCCTATACCCTCTACACCTTTTTTAGTAAATTCATTCTTTTTAATTACTATAGAATCATCCAAAGTATAATCATACGACATTGTTTGTCCATATAAAATAAATGATAAGATGATGAAGATTCCATATATCAACCTATTTTGAGCCTTCTGTTTTATTTCAACAGGAGTAGATTTTGTTAGTGCCTTTTTCCCCTTTTTCATTTGTAATATATTAAGTTACATTATTTCTTCGTGTAAAACTGATGTTAGAAATAGTGTATTATTAATAAAGTTCAAAAATAATAAAATACGGCATAGAGACTAAATTTTGTAAATATATATTGTACTGGTAGATTCAACCAGCAAATTCGATATTTTTGATAACTCTATCTTTTCACCACCTTAAAAACATTTATTTCGTTATCTCTTTTTATTGATAAATAATAAACTCCTGCCGGTTGGTTTTCAAAACTTACATTTGAGGAACTCATTTTATCAATGGTAATTACTTCCTTGCCTAAAATATCATTTACCTTTATTATTTCATTTCCTTGTAAG
>JANTGP010000021.1 GCA_024762835.1 Bacteroidota bacterium | reverse complement strand
TGATTTAAATCAAATGTTTCATAAATTTTGTCACCCCAACGATTATATATTATCATATGAAAGTTGTTCGGGTCAATTCCCTCGCCAACAGGTATAAACACTCTATTCTTGGCAACTTGACTACTAGGGCTAAAAACATTTGGTGCATAAAATGTATATTCATTTCTAACTCTAATAACATGACTTACAGAATCCAGGCATCCATCTCCATTTTCAGCAATTAAAGTGGCTTCATATGTACCAAGCGCATTGTATAAATGCTCAGGGTTAATAGAATTAGAAGTATCTGAATCATCTCCAAAATCCCAAGTAAAAATTTCTGCACCATTTGATATATTGTCAAAATAAACAACCGGTTTTACTATACTCACAACTTCAGGTGAGGCATAAAACTTTGCAGACGGAACAGGATATACATCTATCATTTGTTCGAAAGTGGTAGTATTCTTACAGCCAACATTAGATACAACTTCGACAGAAATATCATATAAACCATCATTTAAGAAAACATGTCTTGGTGTTGCTGTATATGACAGGAGCTCGTTACTACCATCACCATAATCCCAATGATATGTATTTCCATCTTCATAATTAAGGTCTTCAAAATTAACTGTCAATGGCCGGCATCCTCTATCTACATCAGATGATATATCAATATCTGGAGGATCAAATACATTGATTGTAAGAGAATAATGCCCACTAGGTGAATTGCAGAAATCATTTACGGTAATATCATATGTTGTTGTATAAGTAGGGCTAATATGATAAGGAGGTGGTAAAATATCTGAACTCGCACCATCACTAAAAATGGCTATATAAGGTCCGCCTGTTCCACCTTGAATATTTGCATAAATACTTGTTTCATCCCCATTACATATCGAATCATCGGATGTTGATAACTGAACCGATATTGGTGGATAGATATTAACAGCAATCTCTTCAATATTACTTACACATCCGTTAAGATCAGTTACCTGTACGGTATAGATGGTAGAAGTAGAAGGTGTTACAGAAGTAAAAGGTCCGGTTGAACCATCACTCCATGAATATAAATAAGTTGGTGTACCTCCGGTTACAGATGCATTTAGAGGAACTGTCTGTCCGAGACAAATAAAAACATCATCGGATGCCCACAACTCTAGAGCATCAGGCTCATTCACTTCAATAGAGACAACATCACTACATCCATTTTGGTCACTTGTAGTAACTTCATAAATTCCGGCAGGAATATTATCAAGACTTGATGTTGTTTCTCCAACTGACCATTCAAAAGTGTATGGGGGAATACCGTTAAACATCTCAAACAATAATGATCCATCCGCGTAACCGTGACAAGTTGGCTCAAATACTGCATAATTATAATATATAGAATCCGGCTGATGTATTGCAAATGTTGAAGAGTATGAACATCCTATTGTATCAGTAACAGTAACAGCAAAATTTCCTGCCGGTAAAGTGCTTATACTAGCTGTTGAGTCATTTCCTAAACCTCCGGTATCCCATGAATATGAAAAGGGAGCCATACCCCCACTTTCCAGAACTTGTACTGAGCCAAATTCATCACCAAAACACAAATTATCAGAAGTAGTAATTTGTATACCACTAAAATCTGACTTTGTTATATTAATACAGTCTACTGTATATTGGTCGCATAAATCAGTAATAGTAACGCAATATTCAGTTTGAATGCCTAAAGGAGGATTAACCGTTATCCAAGGATCTGTTGCTCCTGTACTCCAATTATAATAAACTGTTGAAGGATCAGTATTTGCAGGTAAAAAGGTATGTAAATCCAAATATGTTGTTGTTGAAGAACATATTCCTGTATCATTTTCAACAATACCGGCAACAAGAGGGAAATTATCAATTAAATCAATGTTTAATACATACTCAGCAGTACAAGAAGTATCGCATAAACTGATATGAGAAATAGTAAATATAATTGTTTCAATTCCTTCCGGAACCCCATCAAGAATTGCAGTATAATCTAAGCTTAAAAATGTTTCTAATGCAGGAATGTAATACTGACCTGTAGAAATACCTGTAAAATCAACTCCTTCAGTTGATGTTCCGGTAATATCTATATTAAATGGTAGTGCAGTTTGCAATGAGATTGAATCCATTTCTTGCCTAACAATTACCAAAGTGTTTGTACAACCTTCGGTAATATCATTCAAGCCACCGGCGGTACTATAATTTTGAACATTCAATGCAAAATCAGACTTCAAACTTTCTGCACCAATCAATAATGCCGAATCAAATGCAGGATCAATATCGGCAATAACAAACCGGATATGATAAGATGTACAAGGTACAGATGCAAAAGATAATTCCATAGGAATGGTATAACCATCAAATTCAAAATAATTACCATTTGTATTATCTACATAATAAGTTGAAGCATTAACACTATTAATAGTTCCATTAGTAATAGTATCTGTTGTACCCGGCACCTTTGCTATATTTGTATTGACATAAGGTATCATACCTCCACTACTTCCGGTAACATATATTCCAATAGCATCCGCAACTGCACCAGTATCAAGCTCAGGATATCCTTCGGATGCAAAAAGATAAGTAAAATTAACGGTGTTTGAATAAGATACAAAATCAAATTCTAAAACAACTGCATCTGTTGATGTACATCCAAAGTTAAGGTCAAATATACTATCACCGGGCTGTCCCATTACCGAAACTGTACTAGTACTACTATTAGGGCCAACAGCATTATTTACGTTTCCTGTAGAAAGTATTACTCCACTAGGAATGCCAAAGGACTCACCATTGGTAAAAGTACCTATTGAATTTGAAGCACCGATGTATTCAACATTTGAGATCTCAGTACAGCCGTCAATAAGGCTATTTACCATTGTTTGAGGTGTTCCTGATGTGCTAACAGTCAAATTCTGAGAGTAAACTGACAGTTGTGCTATCATTATCATGACAACTAACAATATGTTTCTTTTTTTCATCTGCATATATCTATGAAATAAGTTCTTTATTCGTAATAATTTTCTTAATCAATTATCTTGATTACTGAACAATTGTAACATTTCCTGATTTTCTATAATCAACACCTGTTAAATCTCTATATTTCACCAACCAGGTGTATGTTCCTATTTGACATCTTTTACCATTTATTGTAGTACCATTCCAACCATTCTCATAATCAGTGGTTTCAAAAATCAATTCACCCCATCTGTCATAAACATACAAATGAAATGTTGTAACATCAATTAAACTGGCAATTGGTCTGAATACTCTATTATCTTCAACATTACTAAAAGGATTAAATGCAGTTGGTGCATAAAAAATATCCTCTAGTTCTTTAATTTTGATTACCTGATAAACTGTATCGCGGCAACCCATATTCGATTCGGTAATTAATGAGACGGTATAATCTCCAACTACAGCCGGAAATTCATGTGGCAAAGGATATTCTATTGATACACTATCACCGTCGCCAAAATTCCAGAACCATTGTTGAGCATCTACCGACTGATTACCAAATTCTATAACAGGATCAACAATTGTAGCGTTTTGTGGCTCAGCTGTAAAAATTGAAATTGGTTTCGGATAAACAGTAATTACTTCAGCTAAGCTTAATTTACTTGTACAATCCCATGGAGTTGTTACCTGTAAACTGACTTCATATACTCCGGCATTAGTAAAAATATATTTTGGATTCTTATCTGTCGAATAATTAAACATCTGTGAATCGCCAAAATCCCATAAATAACTTTGATTTATGTCAGGTGAGTTTTCACTAAAATTAACTTCCAAGGGTTGACAGCCTTTTATAATATCGGAAGTAATATTAATTAATGGAGCAGGAAGAACAGTAATATCAACAGTGTCAGCAACTGTTGGACTTCCACAACCGTCTAATCCGACAACAATATACTTTATACTTGTTTCGGGACTTACATCCAAAGGAGGATTTATTATTGGACCTTGAAATAACTGATAAAAATAAGGACCGCCATTACCACCTGAGATATCTGCAAAAATGGTTGTAGTATCTCCTGCACATATTGTATCTTTTAAGGTATAAGCCTCTATCTCAAGAGGAGGATTCACATACACAGACACACATTTGGTAGAACTTCTACATCCATGTGCATCAACAGCATAAACACAATATTCAGTTGATAATGTAGGGTTAATTGTTATATCAGCTGATGCATAACCTCCGGGTGTCCACAGATAGCTGTATGGCGGTGTACCACCCGAAACAGCTGAAACAATATTTGCCCATTGGTTATAACAAATTGTTTGGTCTGCCGATGTATATAACAAGACAGGTGAAGGCTCTGCAAATGTATATGATGTAGTAACCTGACAACCATTTGCATCAGTAACTATTACATCGTATGTACCTGCTGCAAGGTTTGTTATTCCTGCTGTATTTCCTCCGTTTGACCATTGATAAGAGTATGGAGTTGTACCACCGGTAACATTAATAGCAGCAAAGGCATTTGTATCGCCATAACATTCTAATTCCGACTGAGATACTGTAAATGAGAGAGAGAGTTCATCGACAAACTCATCACCTGTAACCTGGCAACCATAAACATCTGTAACAGTTATTTGATAATTTCCGGTTGGTAGTCCTGAAAAGGTATAGCTAGGACTATTTGAAGGAGGTGAACTCGGCTGTGATGAACAAGAAAAAATAAATGGTGGATAACCATTTGTCAATGCAATAGTTATAGAACCATCTGATGCACCCGGACAAGTTTCCGGTAATGTTCCCAAATCTAAAAGTAACTGTGGATTTTGAGTTATTGTAAAAGTAGTATCCAGAACATATGAACCGCCAATAGATGATACTGTAACCCCATATGTTCCTGCAGCAAGGTTATTAACTGTCATAACCGAATCCATTGAGCCTGTCAGTGAGACACCTGTGTCCCAGGTAAAATCAAAAGGTGCTATCCCGTCATGTATCATTACTGTAGCAGAACCTGTACTAGCTCCATAACAGTTTACATTTACGTTCGAACCTGTTAACCACCCACATGGGTCGGGTGTAACAGTAACATCTGCTGTAAGATTAACACCGCAGGGGTCATAAGAACAAGTATATGTTGTTGGAACAATAGGATTAACCAGAACAGATGTTCCTGTTTGGTTTATTCCTCCTCCAGTCCATGTAAAATTCTGTGCCTGTGCTGGTCCGTTTGGTGTAAAACGCCAAGTCTCGTTATTTGCTGTAAATGCAGTTAAATTCCTGCCAGGTACGGCAAAAGCTTGTGTTCCTGCTGCATTTTGTATACCCATAATGCCATATCCGCTATTCCAACCAGGGCAGCTAGGACAGCTTAATATATTGATATCAATGATATTAGTAGTTTCATATAGAACTACCTGAAAAGTTCCCAATGAAGATGTACATGAAAAAAGAGGTACACCAAGATATGTTACTTTTAATCTTCTATTAGGTGCCGTGCCTTGTGTTTCCCACAAGATTGCACCATTTCCTCCAGCTCCGGGATACCAGTCTCTGTATGGAAACATTATAGCAGCACGAGGTCTGCTTGGATCTGGATTTGGAATTGGTATACTAAGACTCCATGGATCATAAGTAGGACTGCTTAATGACTGGAAAGATATCCAACCGTTAGCACCAGCCCAAAACTGTGTGTATACCTGACCAAAGAAACAAAAGTTAAAACCAATTGGATGAGGACCATAATAATGATCATCATTAAGGGTTGGTGATATTGGTGCACCGGTACCAGGTAAATATCCAAATGGTAAAACCGATATATCATATGATGTTGTTTCGTACAAAGTAGTATCAAAATTTACTTCTAAAAGAGCACTTGAACCTAAGCAAATTGATGTATCAGGACTAACATTAAATTGTACCTGAGCATTCAACCAAGCAATACTCACAAAGAACAAAATAACCAGATTTAATATTTTTCTTTTCATGATGTATTATTTAATGGTTAGTAAATAGTCTAATGTGTAATCTTTATTTTCAATATTTAATCCTGTGATACCCATGAGATACAGTGGCTTATATAGTTCCATAGGTACGGCAATATGGTTGAATATTAAAGTACAATCATAACTGTCTTTATCTTTTTTATCCTCAGAATACTTAAAGCTAATCTCAGAACTGTAATTCTCAACATTTGCCTGCATTGCTCTAATTGTTTCTAAAGAACATTTTAAGGTAAAAGTTGTACTTGTTTGATTTGCCTTATTAATAGTAACATTTTTAGCAGATTCAAATTTGGCGATTAAATCATGTTTTACTTGTGCATTTAGCAATACGCTACTAAATATCAGCGTAATAAAGAATAGTAGTTTAATTTTTCTCATAGTTATTTCCTTTTTTTATTTTTCTATAGACGTAAGAATTTTAAAATGGTTGTTTCTGGGCACATTTTTTTTATTCAGTTTGCTAAATTACTTATTTATTATTGTATTACCAACCTTAATAATAAGATTCTTTGCTAATTAGAATCTAAATAACTGGCTTCCTTAATGAAGATTTCTCATATTATCACTTCTACCCAATAATGAGAACATGCATAATGTAACAATAAGATGGATCAAATAATTATTTTCTATTTCTTTTTATAGAGCAAATGATTATATATTTTTGAATAATTAAATTTCAAAGATTGTTATTAGAATCCGACATAAAATTTCTTGCAGGCGTGGGGCCAAACAAAGCAAGTCTTCTAAACAAAGAGCTGGAAGTATTTACTTTTGAAGATTTGCTTCATTATTATCCATATAAATATATTGACAAATCGAAGTTTTATAAAATTAATGAAATTTCTTCAAGTCAGGCTTATATTCAACTTAGAGGGAAGATTATAAGATTTGAAACTGCCGGTGCAAAATACAAACAACGTTTTATTGCTCATTTTGCAGATGAGACCGGAAATATTGAATTGGTTTGGTTTAAAGGAATCAACTGGATAAAAAAATATTTACAAACAAATGTAGAGTATATCGTATTCGGGAAACCATCTGTTTTTAACAGGAAAATAAATATTATTCATCCGGAGATTGAAGAAGCGATAAAAGAGAACAAACACATAAATGCATCTCTTCAAGGACATTACCACACATCTGAAAAGATGAAAAATAGTTTTCTTACTTCAAGAGCTATTCAGAAATTAATGCAATCATTAATTCAGAACACTCAAGCAAATATTAAAGAAACACTTCCCGGATATCTTATAACAAAATATAATCTGCTTCCTTTTAAGGAAGCAATTGTAAATATTCACTTCCCAAAAGATATTAAGACTTTAGAAAAAGCCAGATTTAGATTAAAACTTGAAGAGTTATTATATATTCAACTAAATATCCTTCAACAAAAAACATATAGGCACAAAACTATTGCAGGCTTCGTTTTTTCAAAGATTGGAAAATATTTTAATTCATTTTACAATAATAATCTACCATTTGAATTAACAAATGCCCAAAAAAAAGTAATTAAAGAAATAAGAAAGGATTTAGGTTCAGGCAAACAAATGAATCGCCTCTTGCAAGGTGATGTTGGTAGTGGAAAAACATTAGTTGCTTTAATGACAATGCTGATTGCAAAAGATAATAATTTCCAATCATGCCTGATGGCACCAACAGAGGTGCTAGCTAATCAACATCTTAAATCAATAACAAAGTTTTTAGAGAATACCGGGGTTGAGATTGCATTATTAACAGGACATACAAGAAAAAAGCAAAGGGAAGAAATACATAAAAGAATCTTAAATAGTGAAATAGATATTTTAATTGGAACTCATGCCCTGCTCGAAGATATAGTTCAGTTTAAGAATCTGGGATTGGTTATTATTGATGAGCAACATAGATTTGGCGTTGAGCAGCGAGCCAGACTATGGAAGAAGAATGATAAACCTCCTCACATATTGGTAATGACGGCTACACCTATTCCTCGTACACTGGCCATGACAGTTTATGGTGATCTCGACACATCAATAATTGACGAATTGCCACCGGGAAGGAAAGCAGTAAAGACAATTCACTTTTTTGATTCGGGGCGTTTAAAAATGTTCGGATTGCTAAAAAATGAGATTGCAAAAGGAAGACAAGTTTATATTGTTTATCCTCTTATTAAAGAATCTGAAAAGATGGACTATAAAGACCTTGAGGATGGCTATGAGAGCATTGTCCGGGAATTTCCCATACCCGATTATCAAGTCAGTATTGTTCATGGTAAAATGAAAAAAGAAGCCAAGGATATTGAGATGAACCGTTTTGTAAAAGGTGAAACTCAAATAATGGTAGCAACTACTGTAATTGAAGTAGGTGTTGATATTCCCAATGCATCAGTAATGGTTATTGAAAGTGCAGAAAGATTCGGGCTATCACAATTGCATCAGCTAAGAGGAAGAGTTGGCAGAGGAGCAGATCAATCGTACTGCATTTTAATGTCGTCATACAAATTATCAAACGAAGGGAGGAAAAGATTAGAGACAATCGTTCAATCAAATGATGGTTTTGAAATTGCTGAAGCAGATTTAAAACTTAGAGGTCCGGGGTTGATTGATGGCACACAACAAAGTGGAGTAGCATTTAACCTAAAAATTGCAAATCTGGCAAAAGATGGAAATATCCTACAGTATGCCAGAGATATTGCTACCCAAATATTAAAAGAAGACCCTGAGTTGATACTTGATAAAAACCGGACTATTAGTTATCAACTAAAAGCTAAAAGGAAGTCTAATACAGATTGGAGTATGATCAGCTAAATAAAATACACCTATTTGCCTCAAAAATTTTACTTTCATAACAGGCTAATTATTTACTATTTACAATTAATAAATCAAAGTCTTTATTTATGTAAATTATTAAATATGTTTTTTTTTGAAAAGTAAGCTAATAAAATTACTTTTGGCCAACAAAATCACGAGTATTTAATAATAGATAAAATTACAATGAGCGTTTTAGTAAATAAAGATTCTAAGATTATTGTTCAAGGATTTACAGGGTCGGAAGGAACATTTCACGCAACCCAAATGCTTGAATACGGGACAAATGTTGTAGGTGGTGTTACACCCGGTAAAGGTGGACAAGAACATTTAGGACGACCAATATTTAACACAGTTGATGAAGCTGTTAAGAGTACAGGTGCTGATGTATCTGTAATATTTGTTCCTCCTGCTTTTGCATCGGATGCAATTATGGAAGCAGCAAATGCCGGGATAAAAGTTATTATTACTATCACCGAGGGTATTCCAACGGCAGATATGATAAAAGTAAAAGAGTATTTGAAGGATTTTGATTGTCGTATGGTTGGACCAAACTGTCCCGGCGTTATAACACCCGGTGAAGCAAAAGTTGGTATTATGCCTGGATTTATTCACAAGAAAGGTGGAGTTGGTATTGTTTCCCGATCAGGCACCTTAACCTACGAAGCTGTTGACCAAGTAACAAAAGCCGGATTAGGTCAATCTACATGTATAGGTATTGGTGGCGACCCAATAATTGGTACAACTACAAAAGATGCTGTTCAGCTACTAATGGAAGACCCTGATACTGATGGCATAATAATGATTGGTGAAATTGGTGGAAGCATGGAAGCCGATGCTGCAAATTGGATTAAAGAAAACGGAACCAAACCTGTTGTTGGCTTTATAGCCGGACAAACAGCACCTAAAGGTAGAAGAATGGGACATGCCGGAGCTATTATTGGTGGTTCGGACGATACAGCTGCTGCAAAAATGAAGATTATGCGTGACTGTGGAATTACTGTTGTAGATTCACCTGCAATGCTTGGTACAGCAATGGCTGAAGCTTTAAAGAAATAAGATAGAACAAATTATAATTTATACAAAGCCCGACATTTTTTTGTCGGGCTTTTTTATTTATTGAGACTTTACAAACCAATAGCTTTTAAAAACTCCTGGACACTTTTAACGGAGCGAATCTTTTTATTTAATTTTGTATTATCATCATTTGAAATTGAAATAAGCTTCTGAAGCATCTCTCTAATATCCTTTCCTTTCTTTAATTTCTCTTCAAAATTTAATTCCGTATCATAAGCTTTCTTCATTTCCTTAAATGTATTCTTCCCTTTTATAAATATATTCTTCACAGGTTTCCTATTTTGATAATACATTATAAAATCGCTATAAGCAGAATTAATAAAATCGTTTTGCACTTTAAGCTTTGCATATTGCTCATTAAGTTCATCAATCGACTTAACAAGACTTTTGCTTAATGTACTTTTACTCTTCACGTAACCACTTGCTTTGTACTCTTTAAGCCTGGTTGACAACTCGCTAAAGTATTTCTTATACAGTAAAGGAAAATTGTCTTTATACCCTTGTTTTAATAAGGGCAATTCATTCGAAATTCTCTTATCATCTTCTTTTATAACAGGATAAACCTCATCAATAATATCAATACGCTCGATAATAATATTACCTAACTTAAATTTACTAGCAATATTTCCCATTGAATCATATGATTTTATATTATCTCTTGATTCTCTTATTTCAATCTTATAAACAGCAGGAAATTGAATCTGATACTCAGCCTCAATCTTACTCAACTTACTATCTATTTTGCTTTTTTGTTCCACTAAAGAATTAAATTTCTCTATAAAGAATCCAATATCCTTAAGAATCTCATCACCCCTAACTAACCTTGCATCACTTGCAGATAACTTTTTGTAATTATTAATCTTACTTTGGTAGTTGTGTAATTCCATCTTATAAATTGCCGGAAAATCCTGCTTATACATATTCTTAACTGTCAGAAACAGCGAATCAATACTTTGTTCTTGTGTGGCAAATAAAGATGCATTTTGCTCCAAGCTTTTAATCTTCTCTAAAATATCATTTCCCGATTCAAGTTTCAGCTCTGTATTTGTTACAAGCTTATATTTCTTTATGCTATTATTAATTTGAGGAAATTCCGCTTTGTATATAGGTCTGTACTTTTGTTTATATACGGGTTCTATTTGCTCATAATTTTCATTTATATACTTGTCAATTGCGATAAATCTTGAATAGGCATTATTGTAATAATAAATAGTATCAAGCAAAGTATTACCCTCTGAAATTTTATCTTTAATATTACTGATTAGGCGATAATCTTCAATTGATTTGTTTAATGTCTTTATCTCTTTACTATAGATTGATGGGTACGAAAGCAGATAATTGTCACTCAGCGATAGAGATTCTTCGTCAATAAGCATATCAATTGAATCAATCATGGCAAAACCTGAGATGTTAGATTCTATATCAGATATTAAATTATTACCTATTTCAACTCGTTTAGTCAGCTCTGTCTCATCATTAAATCGCTTAATATTATTCTGTATATTATTCTGTGCAACTTGAAAAAGTTCAGGATAAGAATTCTTATAGCTTTTCTCAAATTTCATATCCAAGTCATCAATCTTACTCTTTACACCAACAACTTTTGAATACTGATTTTCATAATTATTCAACTCATCAATAAGCTTATGCCCAATATCTATTTTAGAATCAATTGTATTCGCCGAATTGTATTTACTAAAAGAAGTCATTATGCCATCCGGCACATTTATGCCTTCATTTTTCATCTTCTCTAATCTTGCATCTAAATTATTCTGAATATTAAATAAAGTATTTGCGGTTTGTTTTAAGCCGGAAAATTTGGTATTAATATTAATCTGTTTTATTGATACTTCTTGAAGTGAGTCAGACTCAAGCAGTTTCTCCGTAGTGAATAAATAAATATTTCTTTGTTCCTCTAGCAATGAGTCTTTAATCTTAAATTCATAATTTCGAATTTCATTTTGCAATGTCAATAACTTTTCTTTGGCATCTTTATAAAAAGGAAACCATATACTAATGTATGATAAATTGTTAAGTAGCTTATCACCAATAGATATTTTATTCTCAAGATTTAAAATTGTATCATAAAGCATCCTCTCGGCTTTTATCAGATTCACCTTATTTATCATAAGACTATCATCATAAAAACCCATTGATTTAAGTAAGTTTATTTTATTAATAATTCCTGAAGAAATTAAACTATCCGAAGCATCAACTAATGTATCCAGCTTATAGTAATCAGTATGTTCGTAATCACCCTTATCGTTGTAATAAAAGTTGTAACCCGTAAACAAGTTATCATTAAATATACCTGTAAAATCTACATTCCCATTTTCAAAAAGTTCAAACCATTCACCTTCCTGAACACCTTTTGAATAAAAACCTTTTGTTAGAATCCAAGCTTCCTGTGAATACTTTTCAAATACACCATCAATTAAAGATGTGTCATTTTCCAGAACATTATAAACTTCCTTTACACGACTACTATCCTCATCGTAATATGTACTTACCTTTATTGTTTGTGAATATACAATAATTGAGAGAAGACAGATTGTGATTAGTAAAACTATTTTTCTCATGAGATTAATTTTTCGTTCAACAAAAGTTAAAATTCAGATCCATTTTATCATAATCATACAATATAGGGGGTACACAATTATGAATAACAATAGTTGCGTAAATTTAAGCAAAAATAAAGTCAGTTGCAACTGCAAAAAATATTTTCTCATTACCAATATAATGTCATGTAAATAGAAGTCTGCCTAACTCAATGTTCTTCAAAAAATAATTCTCTTTCCATATTATTGCTTCAAAAAAATCAATAACAAAAAAAGCCCACCAAAAGGTGAGCTTTTTAAATCTACTCTATGAAAATATTATTTTACTTCTTCAAAGTCAACATCTGTTACTTCCTCATCTTTACCGGCATCATTACCAGCAGTTGGTTCTTGAGCCTGCTCCTGCCCTGATTGAGCACCTCCTTGTGCTTGCTGAGCATTATACATTTCCTGCGATGCAGCCTGGAATACAGTATTTAATTCTTCCATTGCTTTATCAATAGCTGCTATGTCCTCGCTTTTATGAGCTGCTTTCAAATCTTCAAGAGCCTTTTCAATCGGGCCTTTTTTATCAGCCGGTAATTTGTCACCAAATTCTTTTAACTGTTTTTCTGTTTGGAAAATAAGACTATCTGCCTGATTCAATTTATCAATACGTTCTTTAGCTTGCTTATCTTTATCTGCATTAGCCTTAGCCTCTTCTCTCATTTTGTTAATTTCATCTTCTGATAATCCTGAAGATGCTTCGATGCGGATACTTTGAGATTTTCCGGTTGCTTTATCTTTAGCCGATACATTTAAAATACCATTTGCGTCAATATCGAAGGTTACTTCAATTTGAGGAACACCACGTGGTGCAGGTGGTAAACTATCCAGGTGAAATCTGCCAATTGTCTTATTATCGGCAGCCATTGGACGTTCACCTTGCAATACATGAATCTCAACTGAAGGTTGATTATCGGCAGCGGTTGTAAATGTTTCGGTTTTTCTCGTAGGTATAGTTGTGTTTGCTTCAATTAATTTTGTCATTACTCTACCCATTGTCTCAATACCAAGAGATAAAGGTGTTACATCAAGTAATAAAACATCTTTAACTTCACCTGTTAATACACCACCTTGAATAGCAGCACCAACGGCAACTACTTCGTCAGCGTTAACTCCTTTCGAAGGTGCTTTCCCGAATATCTTTTGTACTATCTCCTGGATAGCAGGAATACGTGTTGAACCTCCAACAAGAATTACCTGATCGATGTCAGATGAAGTCATTCCGGCATCTGACATTGCATTATTACATGGTGCAACAACAGCTTGAATCAATTTATCTGATAACTGCTCAAATTTAGCACGGCTAAGAGTTGTAACCAAGTGTTTTGGAATACCGTCAACCGGCATTATATATGGTAAGTTAATCTCTGTGGATGCTGCACTTGATAATTCAATTTTTGCTTTTTCAGCAGCTTCTTTCAAACGCTGCAATGCCATTGGGTCTTTTCGCAAATCAATTCCTTCATTTTTAAGGAACTCATCAGCTAACCAATTAATAATTACATCATCAAAATCGTCACCACCAAGGTGAGTATCGCCATTAGTTGATTTTACTTCAAAAACACCTTCACCAAGTTCAAGAATAGAGATATCAAATGTTCCACCACCTAAGTCGAACACAGCAATTTTCATATCCTGGTTTTTCTTATCTAGTCCATAAGCAAGAGCAGCAGCAGTTGGCTCATTTATAATACGTTTTACCTGAAGACCTGCAATTTCGCCGGCTTCTTTTGTTGCCTGACGTTGAGAATCGTCAAAATATGCAGGTACGGTAATTACTGCTTCCGTTACTTCAGTACCTAAATAATCTTCAGCTGTTTTCTTCATTTTTTGAAGAACCATTGCAGATATTTCTTGTGGTGAGAATTTACGGTCGTCAATTACTATACGAGGTACATTATTTTCGCCTTTCTCAACCTTATAAGGAACTCTGCCTATTTCTTTACTGATGTTATCATATTTCTCACCCATAAATCTTTTTATAGACGAGATTGTTTTCTCAGGATTAGTAATTGCCTGTCTTTTAGCAGGGTCACCAACCTTACGTTCTCCTTTTTCAATGAATGCTACCATTGAAGGTGTTGTGCGTTTTCCTTCGCTATTAGGAATTACAACAGGCTCGTTACCTTCCATTACGGCAACACATGAATTTGTTGTTCCTAAGTCAATTCCAATTATTTTACCCATTTTTATTTATTTTTAAATATTTGATAATCTTTTTAATAATGATTCCGCTTTTTTCAATCATTATGCCATTAGAAATAATTGGATGATTTAGGAAATAATGTCACTTAATGAATATTTTATTTATTTAAAGCTGTCATTAGCGGTGACAAAGTTGCAGTAATAGAACAAAGAAGCGAATATTATTTTGCTAAATATGACACTGCTAACCACGCAAACATTCCCATACCTGTTTCAAGTGCTGTTTCGTCAATATCAAAAGTGGATGAATGTAATGGAGACATAATATTCTTACTCTTATTTCCTGTTCCCAGACGATAGAAACAAACAGGAAATTCTTGCGAATAATATGCAAAATCTTCAGCAGTCATTCTTATTTCCATATCAATTACCTTTTCGGGATTAATATATTCAGTAGCTTGATTTGACAAGAATGATGTTAACTCAATATTATTTACAAGATAGGGATACCCGTGTTTAATCTCTACTTCACATTCTGCTCCCATTCCGCTTGCAACCGATTGTGCAATTTTACGAATCTGCTCTTTGGCCTTCTGTCTCCATTCTTCATTCATTGTGCGAAAGGTTCCTTCAATTCTTACAGCATTAGGAATAACATTTACCGAACCATCAGCAATAAAACGCCCAAAAGAAAGGACACTTGGAACTGAAGCTTTTGCATTACGGCTGACAATCTGTTGAAGTGCAACAATAATATGTGATGCAATTAATACATTATCATTAATATCGTATGGCATTGCTGCATGTCCGCCTTTTCCTTTTACAGTTAAAAACACCTCATCGGATGATGCCATATACATACCTTCTTTAAAACCGACAGTTCCCACCTCCATTGATGGCATTACATGTTGTCCGATAATAACATCAGGTCTTGGATTATTTAAAACTCCCGAGTCAATTATTTGTTTGGCACCACCGGGTATTCTTTCTTCAGCCGGCTGAAATAAGAGTAAAACAGTACCGCTAAACCGTGATTTAATTTGTTCAAGTATCTTAGCGGCACCAAGCAATGAGCTTGTATGGACATCGTGTCCGCAAGCATGCATCTTATTTTCAAAAACAGATTTATATTCTACATCGTTTTCTTCATTTACAGGAAGTGCATCCATATCGGCACGTAAAGCAATTACCTTATTTTCATTGCCGGTTTTCGTTCCTTTTATATGCCCTAGTATGCCATAACCGCCAGCAATATTTGATTTATAGCTTATTCCATATTCATCCAGCTTTTTCATTATAAAGGCTGCTGTTTCTTTTTCTTCAAAAGACAATTCGGGGTGAGAGTGTAAATAACGACGTATCTCAACAAGCTCATTATAAAACTCAGCAGCTTTTGTCTTAATAATATTTTTCAAATTTGCATTTTTCATTATTTCCCAAATATCATTTTAAGTGCAACTATCAACATTAATACACCAAATACCCTTTGTAACATTTTTCCCTGAATTTGAACAGAAATAAGAGAGCCAAAATAACTTCCTATAACAAAAGCAACTATAAGAATTAATGCAGCCTTAATATTAATAAAACCACTTTTGTAGTAATTAAAAGCTGCAAGCAAACCAATTGGTGGAATCATCATTGCTAAGCTTGTTCCCTGTGCCATATGCTGTGAATAACCCAACACAAAAACCAGAGCAGGAATTATAATTATACCTCCCCCGACACCAAAACTTCCACCTACAAATCCGGCAAGAAGTCCAATCATTAATAATAATAATATTTCTGTCATTTTCATTAAAAATCAGTACTCAATGATAAATAAAATATTCGAGGCTGAATAATATAATCTTCAACCCCCCAAGCCCAGTCTGCCCTTAAATAATAACCAAGTACCCTGCTCCTTAATCCAAATCCATAACCATATACAATTGGGCTAAGGTCATTGTCGATAATTATTGTGACAGGACCATGTAAATGCACATTGTAATTATATGCATTGTCTTTTGAATATGGTGATGGACCAGACCATGCTGTTCCTATATCAAAGAATCCAATTGCCATTAGATTCGATAAGAAATCATTTGTTATTGGTCTTCTGGCAAAGTATTTAATTACAGGAATTCTTACTTCGTTATTTAACAAAGCAAAACTGTTTCCGTTTCTGATGTTTTGAGAGAAACCTCTCATATTTGTGGCTAATGCCTGATATACAAAATTTTGGTTTGGATCAACTGCTATAGAAGTATTAAAAAGCTTCTCTGAAGACAAAAAGCTGAACCAGTTATCAACACTTCCCATGTAATAAATTAAACGGCTTCTACCAAATGATGTACTTGCAGCTATACGACTTGCCCAAATGATCTCACGATGAATCTTTTGATAATATCTTATGTCGGCACCTAAAACGTACAAGTCAGATGTATTCTTTTCAATTTTCCAATACGATTCACTAAAAAGCTTAAAACGTAATCCATTATATAAATTTAGACCTTTGGGAATAGTATTATCAAAGATATACTCTAATTTAAATCCTGCCCACGACTGATAAAAATTGTTATCATCCAGACTTTTATTATCCGTAGCAAGAATTATTTTCTTATCGTATCTTACACTTGCCGTACCTTTTATAGCAGCCACCTGACTAAAAGGATATTTACGTATAAACATCAGTTCATGCGTAACATTCTTAAGAGCAATATCAGAATAAATCTCTTTATAAGTTTGTCTGTGAAAAATTGTTTGCTTATCCCACCTATCTTTTAAGTTCTCAAAACTTATCAAATATTCATTACTACCCATGTCGGCAGAGAAACGCAATCCTCCGGTTAATCTGTAATCGTCAAAAAGCTCATTTACTCCTAATTTAAAAAGAAAATTCATTCCCGGATTATAATACACAGCACCACCTGTAAATGCCTGATAAGAAGCATTAAGAAAACTAAAATCAACTTGATTGACTAAATAATTCGGATAAAATGCTGTAAAATACATTTTCGGTTTCGGAAGGTTGAATGTTTTTTCCTCCCTTCGTTTTAATAATAATTGCTTGTAAATCGGTGAACCCGGCTTTTCTTCTTCAAAGAGGTAATTAGTAATATCAATTAAAGTATCATCCGACACTTCAGGTAATGTATCCAATACTTCAATTTCTTCTTCAAGTTTTTTTAATTTCTCTTTCCTCAAACTGTCATTAAGAATAATCTTAGAGGAATAATCTAAACTAAACTTTGTATTTAAAAGCTTTTTATCGTAATAATCAGTCGCATCAAACTTCCCTAAGTATAAGTTATCTTTTGAGTTATATAAAGTCAAATCAACTATATAGCCATTTTTATTTATATCATATTCTCTGATATTGTGAGAAAGATTAGTTGTTGCATGCGAAATGGTAAAATAATTATAATGTGTAGCTGTATCAATATAACTTATTGAACTGTCGATATATGCAAGATAACGATTGTAGATTCCATTTTCATTTGAAAGATATGTGTATTTTTTTTTCTCTATACATCTTGGTTGTACTTCATCAAAAAGCGGTGTATTGGTTAAACGTGCTAATTCCTGATTTTGATTTTTAAAGTCATAAATAAAAATATCCTGTGTTTCTCTTGTATTTATATCTAAGCCGGCTGTTCCCGAAATAATATTATCCTCTCTATTTGAACTAAAGATTATTTGTTCAGAGTTATTAATAAAACGGGGGTTAAAATCATCTGCATAATCGTTGGTTATTTGTTTGTTTGTATGCGACAACAAGTTATGCACAAAAATATCGCTATGCCCTTTAATACATGCAGAAAGTACCAATTGGTGTCCATTGTCTGAATACGAATAATCTAATATCTTCTGAAAGTAAAACAACTGAACAACATCTGTCTTTCTTGTTTCTAAATTATAAAGATTAAGTAAAATCTTTCCTTTATACTCAATTATAAAACTAAGAATCTTGCCACTTGGATGCCATGCAATTACAGGGTAAGAGTAATCGGTAATCTGATTAAGCTTATATCCTTTTTTAAATATTCTTTTTTTCTTTCCTGTTGCTACATCATATAAGTATATTTTATAAAGGCCGAGGTTGTTTGTTGCCCAGGCTATGAAATTGCCATCAGGACTAATTTTTGGATTTGTAATATGCAAATCAGACTTTGGTTTGTTTATTAACACAGAAGATTCAGCATTTATTTCTCGGGAGCTTTCCTCAGCAAACATATCTTTATAATAGTATATCCATTCGTAAGTCAGGCTTTCAAATGATATTCCTAAAACGTACAGTATTCCTTCCTCTGCTTTTTTATGAATACGGGTCAGATATACGATATTTGGTATAATTCCATCACCATATTGCTCGGCAATATATCGCCAAATTGAATGTCCTGCATATACTGCATCTTCGCCGGTTAGCCGGTTAAATTTCTCGTACCTGCCACTATTAATTCCATCTTTAACTCTGTCTTCGATTTCAAAATCCCAATTATTCGACAAATATGAAATTAATCCTTGCTTATACCATTCAGGTAGCACAATTAAAGTAGAATTAGCCAATTTATCCTTCATGTTTGTTCCATACAACATTTCGTCTAATATTACCTCAACAATTGCTGCTTTAACCTGTTTCCTGAATTTTTTTCTATCACCCTCGAAATAAAGAAAAACCTTATTGTTAACAATTTTTGTAACACCTCCTATATTATTCTCGTCGCCAAACGAAACCAAACCGATATTACTTTGCCTGAAATCTGATAATTTATTATATACGATAAATATTATTCTCTTCTCTAGTGCATGTTGAAAGTAGGATTCAAATTTAGGTATTTCTTCAGATGCAATCTTTCCGGTAAACTCAGCAAGCTCTTTACCATTAACATAGTAATAGGTATCAAATTTATCAAAACGATAAAACTGCCATAGAAATTCACGGTATTGAACCCTGTTTTTCCCAAAACTCATTTGTAGGCCATTGTAAAACTGAGCATAAGAATGCTTTGATTCTGCAACAAGTGCAATAAATAAAAAAGCAACAAATACTATCTGCTTAACACTAAACTTATATTGCTTGTCCGCTTTAAAAAACATGAGTGTAAAGTTAGTCAATTTTTTATTACTTAAATCATTAATTTCCTGAGGCTGCCAACGTCATCTAAAACACTGATATAGTATGCCATAACACATTTAACATTAATTAACACAAGCTATTTGTAATAGATTTTTCAAAAGCCTTACTTTTGCAATGATAATATAAAACAGATATTATCTCAATTAAGTAAATATTAAATTTAAACGATAAAAAATTAAATTATTATGAAAAGAATTCTTTTTAGCTTATTTGCAATTGTTGCACTTGTCATTTCGTCAAATGTATATTCTCAAGGAAAAGCTTTTATTAAATTTGATAAAACAGTTCATGATTTTGGGAAAATTAAAGAAGCAGATGGTCCGGCAAAATGTGTCTATAATTTTGTAAATACCGGAACTGAGGCTCTTATTATAACTAATGTAAAACCTAATTGTGGTTGTACAACACCTGAATGGACAAAAGCACCTATACCTCCAAACGGGAAAGGTTATATTAGTGCTATTTTTGACCCAAAGAATCGCCCGGGAGCTTTCAATAAAACAATCAGAGTTACTACAAATGCAGGAAACTCTAATGTAATATTAAGACTAAAAGGAGAAGTTATTCCTCGTAAAAAAGGTATCAATGATTTTTATCCGCAAGAAATGAATAAGATTCGTCTTAGCACAAATCATTTAGCATTTCAGAATATTGTATCAGGTTCTATTACTACAGATACTGTAAAAATTGTTAGTATTGCTGATGAACCGGTAAAGATTTCATTTAATAGAGTTCCCAAGCATATAACCATAAAAGCAATACCAGAAACACTTAAACCAAAGAAAGAAGGATTAATTGTAGTCACTTATGATGCCGGATTAAAAGATGACTGGGGATTTGTTATTGACCGTGTTCCAATAGTTTTTAACGACCAGTTTAACCCAAAAGATAGAAAAAGCAGATTAACTATCAGTGCAAATATTCAAGAAGATTTCTCAAAACTATCAGATGCAGAAAAAGCAAAAGCACCTAGAATAAAATTTGAGAATAAAGTATTTAATTTTGGTACTATAACCCAAGGCGAATCTGTTGACCATACTTTCAAATTTAAAAATACAGGTAAAAGCGAGTTAATTATTCGTAAGACAAAAGCAAGTTGCGGTTGTACAATCGTAAACCCTGCTGATAAAGTAATTGCTCCCGGTGCTTCTAGTAGCTTTGCTGTTAAATTTAACTCAAGAGGTAAAAAAGGAAAACAAAATAAAACAATAACAGTAATTACTAACGACCCTGAAAATCCTTCATTGATTTTAAAAGTTACCGGCTTAGTTAATATGCCGCAGAAATAAATAGTAGTTAGTTTAGTATAAAAAGGGTTGTTGCAATTAAAAGCAACAACCCTTTTTTTATGTTTATAATTTTTAACACGGGACAGTCCTGAGAAAAAAATTATTTAAATAATTTCCTAAAAGCTGGCTAATTAGAAAGGCCAGAAATCATTATCGAACCATACTTTCTCCTTCAGTTCTTTGTCAATTTCATTTAGTAATTTGTGATGACCACTTTCCCAATCTGCAAGAAAGCTGTAAAATTGTTTTTCATCGGGGTCGGTAGCATTATCAGCCCTGTCTGAATATACTTTAACTGCACGGGTTTCAAAATCAATAGCTGCTGAAATAGCAGCTGCCTCAAAACTTGCTGCAGCAATTTTCTTCTTTACGATATTTGTGAGAATTTGCTCGTCAGCTCCTTCTTCATCAACATGAATCTCTGTTTTCTTAAATTTGTTATTCTCAACAAAATGAGCAAACTGTTCGGTTAAGAACTTTATATGTTCATCTTCCTCGTTTGCCATTAGTTGAAAGAAATTCTTAACATCAGTATCATCTGACTTTTCAGCAACATTAGAATAAAAAGCTTTTCCTTTTCGCTCAAGTAAAATTGCTGTTTTTAAAATTTCCATTGATTTTGATTCTTCCATAATATTAAATTTTAATCATTTGTTCTTTTAATAAAAATGTAAAATTAGCATTTACACTTATAAATTAAACATTTTTGTCAATAAAAAGTTTACAAAATTCAAGAAACTGCATTTATTATATCCAATTCACTTTTCACAAATAACATTAGCTCTCTGACATATGAGTTTGTAAAATCAAACTTTATTCCTGCTGCTTCATAAATCTCAGGAACAGTCTTTTTATAACCAAGTTTTAGGGCATCTTCATATTTCTGAATTGCCATTTGCGGATTACTTTTAAAGTTTTTCCAAATAGCAATAGCACCTAACTGAGAAATGGCATACTCGATATAATAAAAAGGTACCTCAAAAATATGTAATTGCTTTTGCCATCCTATTTCAAAAAAGCTTTCATAACCACTCCAGTCAACAAGTTTGCTACCAAATTCTTTAGCAATTTTTATCCATGCATTCTTTCTTTCAATCAAACTATGATTCGGATTTAAATACAGCCAATGTTGAAATTTATCAACAGTTGCCACCCATGGCAATACCCCAACAACACCTTCAAGCTGACTCCTTTTTGCTCGATTTAGCTCTTCTTTCGATTCAAAAAACAAATCCCAGTATTCCATAGAAATCAACTCCATCGACATAGAAGCCAACTCGGCAACCTCTGAAGGTGTTGATTTATAATTAACCAATTCAAGAGGTGCGGTTAAGAATGAATGAATAGCATGACCACCCTCATGTACCATTGTCTCCAAATCACGAAGATTACCAGTTGCATTCATAAAAATAAAAGGGATATTGCTTTCGTGCAAAGGATAATTAAATCCGCCCGGTGCTTTTCCTTTTCTTGAGTCAAGGTCAAGAAATTTAAGCTCGTCCATTATCTTTATAAATTTCCCGAACTCAGGTTTTATCTTTGAAAAACAGCTAATAGTTTTTTGAATCAATTCACCGGTATCTTTAAAGGGTTTGAGTGCAGGTTTTAGATTAACATCAACTGCCAAATCCCAGGGACGAAGCTTGCTTAATCCAAGTGATTCCTTTCGCCTCATATTAATCTCATTAACAATTGGATTCACTTCATCTGCAATACTTTTATGAAAAGTTAATACATCATCAACAGTATAATCAAACCTACCTAAATCGACAGCCTTAAAATCTCTAAAATTATCAAAGCCTGCATTCTTGGCAATCTCTGTTCTTTTACTTATTAGATTGGATAATAAATCATCCAGTTTTTTAGCGTCCCTGATTCTTCTTTTCGACATTAATTCAAACACCTCTTGCCTAACATTCCTATCAGTATCTTTCAGAAGGTTTGCAGCATGATGCATTGTCATTTCTTCACCCTTATATTCAATAGTCATTTGGGAAGCAATTTTACCATATTCCTGTTCCTCTTTCTGCATTTCAGCAATTATTGGAATATTCTCTTCTCTAAATAGCTCAATATCTTTGCGAATTGTTCTAAGCATAATAATATCAGCTGAATCAGTCAGCTCATTAACCAAAGCATTATTAATTAGCTTTTTGTCTAATCTGTTTGAATGGTAGACTATTTTAGGTTCAAGCTCCGAAATAAAGAATTCAAAACTCTCGGCTAATTGCTTGTCGTTAGTATCGCAATTCATTTTTATATAACGCCATGCTAAGTCTTCATCAATAACTGACTCAAGCTCACTTCTGTCCTTAAGCCATTTTTTTAATTCTGTTAAGGTTTCAATCTTTCTCGCTTCAAGATTTGTATAATAACTCTCAATTTTTTGCCACGAATCAATCTTTAATCCATCAGACAAAAATTCTCTTTTCAACTTATAACTATTCATATCTCAATTATTTAGTTCATTATTTCGTATAAAAACAAACAGGGGAAATAAAGATTTTCTTCATTTCCCCTGATAATATCTTTCCTAATTCTCTTATTCATCAGACTTTGAGGATTCATCAATCACTTCCTCAGAATCTTCATTTTCTTTTTCGTCCTCATTAAACTCAAGCATACCCTGCTCGTTTAATATGTTGTACCATTGTATTACTTTCTTAATATCAGATACATAAACTCTTTCCTTGTCATATTCAGGTAAAACTTCGGCAAAGTATTTTTTTAGTTCATCAGCTGATGATTTATGACTTATTGCTGCTCCATGTTCTTTGTTGTATATCTTTTCAAAAACCTTTATAAGAGGCATATCATCTTCATAGGTAAATAAGGCAATATCTTCAAGTGCACTAATTTTAGATGATGCATAAGCCGGCATTCTTTTTTTGTCGGTCAACGATTCAACTATAATTCCGTTTTTTGTTTGCGACACATGTCTAAATAAACCACTGTACCCTGATATTGATAGAATATCCTGTAAACTCATTGTTTTCTTGTTTTATTATTTATTGATAATTGAATTGCAAAAATAAAAATTAATTGATTTCGACAATGGCTATGCAATATTTCTTTCTTTTTTTATTGATTGATATGCATTATTAAGTTCCTGAAACTTTTGTTCTGCACTACGTTTAACATCGTCTCCAAGATAGCTTACCTTATCGGGATGATATTTAACAGCCATTTTCCTATAAGCTTTTTTTACCTCCTCGTCGGTAGCCGAAGGACTAATTCCCAAAATTTTATAATTACTGTCTTGATTAATTATAAACATTGACTTGATAGACTCAAAATCAGCAGGACGAATAGCTAAATACCTTGCAATTGTTTCAATTAAACTCAATTCGCTATCATCAATTATTCCATCAGCTTTTGAAATACCAAAAAGAAAATGCATAAACTGCAAGCGAGATGAATAATCCATGTTTTTCTTTATCTGGCTACAAACCTCATGAACAGGAATATCTTGCTTCAACAAATCGCCAAGCAGCTGGATAATAGACTTGTATTGCTCCCCACTGAAAGACCTTGAAAAATATTGCTTCACATAATTAAGCTCCGATTTAAGAACCTTACCATCTGCTTTCATTACAGCTGCAACCAAAACCAATAGGCTAATTATAAAATCACCCTGAGTTGTATTAACATTTGTAAAACTTTTATCGCTTGACTTTGAATCAAAGAACGATCCGGCAGCAAAGCCAAGTAAAGCTCCAATAGGTCCGCCAATCACCCAACCAAGGCCACCTCCTACCCATTTTGCATATTTTCCCATTTCTCTCTTATATTTTTCTATTTATTAATTTGGTATAGTCAACGGCAAACAATTACTTAAATTGTTCCACTAAACATTTTGTGTAATTCCAAAATTCGGGGAACAATTAAACTTTGCCCATCATTTCTTATTTCATAATCTGCAAGCTCAACAACTTTACTTTGATGCCATTGATTCTTTATTCTTGCCTCAACTTCCTTTTTTTTCAAACCATCGCGTTGAAGCACACGTTTTATACGCATATCAAGCGGTGCAGTTACAACAATTGTTTTATCAACATGTAAGTTTGCCCCACTTTCGAACAAAATTGCACTTTCGTGAATTACATATTTCATACTACTGAATTGCTCCGACCATTTATTAAAAGCAACAAAAACTAATGGATGAATAACAGAGTTTACATATTCTAACTCCTTATTATCGCTAAAAATAATTTTGGCTAATGAAAGTTTGTCTAATGTCTCATCATCAAAATATATATCCGAGCCAAAGTGAGAAATAAAACTATCTTTTACTGACAAACTAGAAGAGATGATTTTCTTTGCTTCGGAATCTGCATCAAAAACCGGGATACCAAACATCTTGAAAACTCTACAAACCAAAGACTTGCCAGCACCTATTCCGCCTGTTATTCCAACCTTAATCATTTTACTTCAATAAGAAAATCAACATATTCGGGAACAATCTCAATAGAATAAGCATAGGTAGGCGATCTTTTCAAATTAAGCTTGAGCTTCTGCTTCTTAATTTCTTTACTAGAATTTGCCAAATTATAATCAGCAACAATAACAAATTGCTCTTTGCGGATATTATGAAAGTCGCTTAAAGCAGCTTTATATCTTATTTTTGCCTTATCAGGGAAAGTTTTTAAATCCAGGCTGTCAGGCAGATTAACAATTTTAATAGGAATTTCATATTCGCCCTCTGTAAACTTCTCTACAAAAATCTTCACATCAACCTTGTTCTCATCAATATCACAACCATCATAGCCTGTTACAGATAATGATTTGCTTACATTATTTTTAAGCTCACCAAAATCATAAGGTAGTGTTGTTAAATATTTGACTGTATCTAAAACCGACTTAGGCCCTGAAAGCCACACTGAATCAGGAAAAACAAGAGTATCCTTTGTAATAAATTGTTTTTGCAATGAATAAGAAATATCAGCTTTTACAGAAATTTTCCTTTTTACTTTTGGGGAAAAATCAAAATATATGGAGTCAGGAATAATATCAAGGATTTTAATATTACCGCTCAATTGCGAAGAAAACTCACTATGCAGATATTTTGTTAACAGAAAGTACCTTGAATTGCTTTTACTCAATTCAAACAAAGTATTCTCACTTAAATCAATATTTATAGGTGCTAAAGACCTGCTAATTTTATATTTAATAAGTGTAAAGCCGTAAGCATCAACTTTTAAAGATAAGTGATTTGGCAATTTATTAACCAAAATTTTATTAGAAGGAAACTTAGAAAATACAACTGGATAAGAAACCGTTGTAACATAATTCTTACTAAGGGTTGTGAGAAACCACAAGAAGACAGAAATTAAAACAAAAATAAGATATGTAATAAGACTCCGGTGCTTTTTTATATTCCGGATTGATAAGTAAGACTTATATTTATTTAAGCTCTGCAATCGCATTTTTGTTATTATCCAATAAAAAAATAATTGTTATCTGCTTATTCATTTTATCAAACAAACAG
>JANTGP010000020.1 GCA_024762835.1 Bacteroidota bacterium | reverse complement strand
TCAGCCCCCAAAGTAACTATTATTAGTGATAATAGTGAAGCCACGGTTATCAAAGTTGATATTACCGGATTTAAAATCTCTGATTTGAATGTCGACGGAAAAACATATCAGTCATTAGATTTACTTAATGAAATATTTACTACTGAAGCAGGTTCACCACGATTACCTTATATTGCAAAAGTTCTGGCAATACCCGACAATGCAGGTGTATCAGTTGAAGTTATTGAAACAGGAAAAGTTCAGGTTTATGAGAATATTGATATTGAACCGGCACGTTTAAGTTGGTTCGAAGGCGAGCCTGAAACTCCTTACGATGAAGATGCCAAGGTATATATGTCAAATGATTTTTATCCTGCACAATATGCAAGTGTAGATAATCCATCTGTATTTCGTGATTTCCGCATTGCCCGTCTTTCGGTTTTCCCCTTTCGTTATAGTCCTGCAAAAAATGAATTGCAACTTGTAACATCAATCACAGTTCGTGTAAACTATGGAGCAGGCGAAGTAATAAATCCAAGAACAGCAGCCAAGAAACCTATTCCACCATCATTTGGCAAATTGTACAGAAATATAATCTTTAATTATAAAAATGTACTCCAAAGTCAGTATAACGGGCAAGAAAACGGACATGAGTTAATGTTATGTATTATGCCTGATGAGTTTGAAGTGAGTTTTCAGACTTATGCAGATTGGAAACGCCAAAGTGGTATTGATATTCATGTAACTACCTTCAGTGATATTGGTGCTACTTCAAGTAATCCTGTAATAATAAAAGACCATATTGCCGATGCATATCATAATTGGGAATACCCGCCAACCTATGTATTAGTTATTGGCGACAAAAATGTTTTTCCTACAAAAACTGTTTCATATGATTATTCATTTCCAAGTGAAGATTACTTTGTTGAGATTGATGGAGACGATTATTTTCCTGAAATGATGATTGGACGTTTCACCAACCAAGGTGACTATAGAATGAGAGTAATGATAACTAAGTTTTTAAAATATGAGCAGGATCCTTATGTTGCTGATACCAGTTGGTTCAAAAAAGGAATTTGTTGCTCGAATAATGCATATGAATCTCAGGTAATAACAAAACGATTTGCCGCTAATGTAATGTTAGAAGATGGTGGTTTTACTTCTGTTGATACAATGATGAGTGATGGTGGTTCTTCAGGTAGCGGTTGTACATATGGCAAACAGGATGTTTTGAATGCTGTTATTGAAGGACGAAGTTACTTAAATTACCGTGGCGAAGGCTGGAGTAGTGGATGGTGGGCAAATTGCTATCCATTAAACACATCGGATGTTTCTAACTTAGGTAATGGTGAGAAGCTGACTTTCGTAACAAGTATCGGCTGTGGAGTAGCCATGTTCAATGCAGGCGGAGGTAATTGCTTTGGCGAAGAATGGGTACAACAAGGAACATTATCGAATGTAAGAGGAGGAATTGCTTTTGTTGGTCCCACCTCGAATACTCACACAACGTATAATAATAAGATAGATAAAGGAATTTATGTTGGAATGTTCAAAGAAAGTATGGATACTCCCGGCGAAGCCCTTCTTCGAGGGAAACTATATATGTATAATGTTTTTGGACAAGACCCCTGGGTCGAATATGAATATCGAGTATTTACCGTTCTAGGCGACCCAAGTATACATATATGGAAAGAAGTGCCTTTAGCCATAAATGCCAGCCATCCTACATCAGTCTCGGTTGGGTACAATCAGGTTAACTTTAATGTTACATTTGCTTCAAGCGGTTTGCCTGTTGCCAATGCACAGGTAAGTCTAACTAACGAAGAGGTATTTGTTACAGGATTTACAGATTCATTAGGTCATATAGCTCTTGAAGCAACACCCCTAACTGCCGATACATTGATAGCAACTGTTCGTGGTGGCAATGTAATCCCTTATCAGTCTGAGATATTAATAGTTCAAGACGGTGAACATGTAGGTCCATGCAGTGACCCTGTTCTGACAGATATTGATGGTAATATTGATGGAATAATAAACCCCGGAGAAAATGCCAATATCAGCTTTACACTTAAAAACTGGGGTACCCAAACAGCAAATACTGTTGAAGCAACTATATCTTCAGCAGACACAAATGCTACTGTTGTCCCTTCTACTATGAGTTATGGTAATTTAGCCTCAAATGATAGTTTGGCAGGAAACGCATTCCAGTTTTTTATAAATACTAATTGTCCTGTTGGCGATTTTGTTACGATACAATTGCATGTAACAAGTACAACATCATCATGGGATTATTCTTATGTTTATGAAGTTAAAGGATGCGATTTAAAATATAAAAATCTTATTGTTAAAGACATTAATGCAGCTGTTCCGAATTATCACATGGACCCGGGCGAAACAGATAAGCTTTATTTGATGATTAAGAATATTGGAGTTGATATTGCTCCTGATGTAGTGGGGATATTATCAAGTAATGACCCTTATATTACAGTTATTGATTCTGTTGGTTCGTTTGGTACACTTGAAATTGGTTCACTTGCCACAAGTTTTGATGATTATTTTGAAGTAAGTATTGATGCTGCTTGTCCTGTTGAATATTATGCACATTTTCAAATAAGACTTAATACTCAAAACGGAGTTTATCCTTATGAAAAAGACCTTAGTATTGAGCTCCCAGTAGGTATCTTATCAACCTCGGATTATACAGGACCCGATGCCTATGGTTACTATGCTTACTCAAGTGACGATTCAATTTTTGATCAGGCTCCTGTTTATAACTGGTATGAAATAGATAGTGTTGGTAATGAATTAAATCCGACTAGTGGAGATTATACAGAGACTATTAATCTACCCTTTTCATTTCAGTATTATGGTAATGATTTTACAGAAGTACGAGTTAGTACTGATGGGTGGATTGCATTTGGTAGCGGCTCTCAAACAGTTTGGTTAAACAATCAACTTCCAATGATGGATATTATTGATAATATGGTTGCACCTTTTTGGGATGATTTATATAATGAGAGTTATGAAACAGGAAAGATATTATATTATTACGACAGCACTAAACAAAGGTTTGTAATTGAATGGGATGATATTGCCCATTATAACGACAATCTCGACCCTAACGAGGAAGCTTTTCAAATAATTCTTTATAATCCTGCATTAGATACAATTGGTACAGGCGATGGTGATATTGTATTTCAGTATAAAAGAGTTTTGGTTTCAGCAAGTGTTACAGTTGGTATTGAAAATCAAACTCAGGATATAGGTATACAATATGTTTTTAATAACGATTATGATCCTACTGCCTCATCTCTTAGGAATGATCTTGCGATTAAGTTTACCACAAAAGCTCCATCTGTTTCTTTATCAATTGATGAAGAAAATGGAAATGTGCCTGCAAATGATAATTCATACTTAATGCAGAATTATCCAAATCCATTTAAAGAAAACACATGGATAAGTTATAAGATCCCAAAAAATACAAATGTTGTTCTTAACATATATGATATTAGAGGCGAACTGGTAAAAAGCTTGCAAAATGGAAAACAAACTGCCGGTAACTATACTGTAAAATGGGATGGTTTAAACAATTCGGGGAAACGTATTAGTTCCGGTTTGTATTTCTATCGTTTACAAACAGATGATTTTTCCGGTACTCGTAAACTGTTTATGTTAAAATAAGTAAAAGACAAATAGAGAATTTATTCCCTAAACTTTTTATGTTTTTTAATATGTATGTATTTTATATTTTGTTGGTAATAACAATAATAGCAATAATATTAGCTGTTATTGAATTTAAGCAACATCAAGAACGAATATATTCTATTCCTTACAGAATACATATTAATGGCACACGAGGAAAATCAAGTGTTACGCGTTTGATAGGAGCCGGATTAAGAGAAAATGGTATTTCGGCAATAACAAAAGTTACAGGAACATTCCCAAGATTAATATTAGAAGACGGAACAGAAACTTATATACACAGGAAATCGGATGCAAATATTATTGAACAGTTATCAATAGTAAAATTTGCAGCTTTGCGTAAAGTTCAGGCATTGGTTATGGAATGCATGGCTTTACAGCCATTGTACCAGTCTATTACTGAAGATAAGATGATTCATGCAAATATTGGTGTAATGACAAATATAAGGCTCGACCATGTCGATGTGATGGGACATACATTACCTGAAATTGCAGAGACTCTTGGAAGGACTGTTCCAAAGAAACAACATCTTTTTTCCAGCGAAAATGTTATTCCTCAAACATTAAAAGAGATTGCCGATAAGCGAAAAACAGTATCTCATTTTATTGATATGGATACGGTAAGTCCTGAAGAGATGAAAGGCTTTAGTTATATTGAACATCGTGATAATGTTGCCTTGGCTTTAGCTGTCTGCCAACACATGAATGTTGACAGGGAAACTGCTTTAAGAGGAATGTATAAAGCTGTGCCTGACGAAGGTGCTTTGAGGTGTTTTACCGTTGATATCTTTAATAAGCAGATTTCTTTTTACAATGCTTTTGCTGCAAACGACCCCGATTCTACTTTTATGATTTGGGAAAAAGTACGTAACGAAATCGGCTTTGAAGGCAGTCGTATTATTTTATTAAACACCCGCCACGACAGGCTTGACCGAGCACGACAATTGGCAGAGATGGTGGCTGTTAAATTGCAAGATGAACTCGATTTCTTGATTCTTATTGGCGAATCAACAGAAGTTGTATTAAACCTGACAACTGCTTATGGTTTTCCACGGGATAAAATAATAAACATTGGTTGGTCAACACCTGATGTGGTTTTTGAAAAGATACTTTCAATTACCAAAGCAAAATCTACTACAATTGCTATTGGCAATATGGGTGGAATGGGTGCTGAAACTGCTGAGTATTTTGAACATAGAAGTAGTGCAAATTATGATTGAATTAGCAATTACATTAGGATTAATATTTAGCTTACTCTCGTATGAAGTGTTTGGGCTTGCCGCCGGTGGAATAGTTGTTCCAGGATATCTGGCTTTACAACTTTCGCACCCCGACAGGCTTGCCGGTCTATTGATAGTAAGTTTGTTGACATATTTAATTATTAAACTGCTTGGTAATTATACGTTCTTGTATGGTCGCCGGCAAATGGTTTTAAGCTTGCTTATTGGAGTTGTTTTGGCTAACTTCTCACGTCATTTCTTAATGATTAATATATCATCAACAACATTAGAACTTCAGGCTGTTGGCTGGGCAATACCTGGTTTAATAGCTCATTGGTTTGGAAAACAAGGTGTATTTAAAACTATTAGTGTGCTATTTATTTCATCTGTGCTTGTACGATTGCTGGTTATTTTAATTTTTGCAGGCTCGTTATTACCAAAATAGAGAAATATTAAATTTGTATTAATGTATAAATTCAGAGCAAAATCAAATATAGTATTAGGGGTTATATCATTGATTGCCTTACTGGCATTTATTGCTGTAGAGAATAATAAGGTAGATGTAAAGCAAGACTGGTATGGCGAAAAACTGAAGGCAGCGGAACTCTCTCAGCATGCAGCTGAATACTTAAAAGACTATAGACTTAGCGAAGGTGTTTTTATTGATGCAATCAATGACCCAAATCAAACTGCTCTTATCGGGCAGGAATATACAATGATAACTACAGACCGCGGATATATTGATGCAAAACTATCATCAACTAATCCGAACTTTGCTGCTGTTGTTGTTCAAATGTTAAAGGATGCCGGTTTAGAAAAAGGTGATAATGTTGCAATTGCCATGTCAGGATCATTTCCCGGACTAAATATTTCTGTTATTGCTGCTATTGAATCTTTAAATCTTAATCCTATTCTAATTTCATCTGTGGGTTCTTCAAATTTTGGTGCCAACGACCCGTATTTTACCTGGCTAGATATGGAGAACATTTTATATAAAGCAAATATCTTTCACAGTCGCTCTGTTGCTGCATCAATAGGTGGTGGTGCAGATATCGGACGTGGTTTAAGTCCAAAGGGGAGAGAGTTGATTTTACAAGCAATAAGCAGGAATAATATTCCTTTGATAAAAGAAGATCATCTTGAAGAGAGCATTGCCAAACGAATGGATGTATACGAAAATGCAAGCAAAGGGAAAGGAATAAAAGCTTATGTAAATGTAGGAGGGGGGATAGCTAGTTTAGGAAATACAATAAACGGAAAAATTATACCACCTGGATTAACCGAATTACTACCTCTCAATAATTTTCCCGTTCACGGTGTGATTATTCAAATGGGGCAAAAAAAGATTCCAATTATCCATCTGTTGAATATTGGTCAACTTTCAGCTAAATATGGTTTGCCGAATAACCCTGTTCCTTTGCCCGAACCCGGAGATGGTGAGATTTTTATTCAAAAAAAATACAGTATTATTATTACAGCAATTGCAACATTCGTCATGCTTATTCTAATTACATTTGTTTATATTAGCGAACGTAAGCATCACCAACTGGGTGTTGACCCTGTGCCTTTGCAAAATCAGGCTAACAAAGAAGACGAGGTTGAAAATGCTTTAGACCTTTAATAAATGATAAATTAGATAATTATGAAAAAGATTCAGATAATTGCTTTGATACTTTTGCTTTCCGTTTCAGGCGTTTTTGCTCAAACAACAAAGAAAAAACGTTCGATTAAACCTAAGAACTTTCAGAAAAGGGTAACAACCATAGTATCAGAGAAAACTAGATATTATTATTCACTTAATGATAAAAAAGCTTCTGTAATTTCTGTTGAGGGACCCGGTGTTTTAAGAGTAATGACTCGCGGACGATTTATCCCAAAACAAGACAATAGTATTAAATATGAAATTGTTTATTCTGTTGATGGAGGCGAGTTTCAGAAGTATAAAGTAAGTGGGGTTAAACGTTCAAAGTCTGCAACATATTTAAACGGTAGTTTGGGAGTGCCCGGGCAACTTAAGGATTTTGAAATTGAATTAGGCCGTGGTTATCACAGCATTGAGTTTAAGTTGAAAAACAAATCCATACCTGTTGCTGCCAGATATATGTTTACAAAAACTAAAGTTAAAAAGCAAGAATGGATTGCTTATTCACCAATGCAGCCCTCAGAGCCTGTTGACCTTATAACCAGAGAATCAACTGTCAATTATTATCGTTTCTCAACAGATAAACCAATGGAGATAGAAATTAACGGACCAACCGAATTAAGAGTTCTCACAAGAAGTGAAAATCATTTTGAAATGAAAGGCCGGATTCATTACCGCTTGCAAGTAACAGAAAACGGTAAAGTTTTAAATACTATTCAGCTTAGCAGCCGATATTCTGAAATTACCACATATAAAGATAATAAAGAACTTGTTCCCGGTAAGGCACGTGAGTTTGTTATCATTGTCCCAAGAGGAAGGCATCATTATAAATTAATTCCTTTAGACAAAGACAAAAGCACATTATTGGCTCGCTTACTTATTCCTAAAAAGGATGTGAAATTGGCGGATTAATATTATTTCTTCTACAAACAAAATTCTATCAAATGATTAACAGTTTACCAAACCATACATTCACTAAGAATAAATTTTTCACTTTGCTTCTGCTTATTGTTGTATTGCTATCGGCAAATGTTGCTAATGCTCAGAAAAAGAAAAAAAAGAAGAAAAAAAAACATCAAAACCTGGAAATAGTCTTTGGGCTTGCCTCAACATACGATAATAACATTTTAAAGTATTCAACTAAATATCTTGAAAGATTTATAAATAATGAAGACGAGGGTAGATTTCATATTAATGCCTATGATGATATAATTGTTAACCCGACATTATCTAGCTCATATACATTTAAATTATTCGGCAAACGAAAATCAAAGATAAATCTTGACTTAAGCACGAAAAAGTACATCGTAAATAATATTAAGTCATTTAGTTCTTTTACTATCGGTTTCAGACAGTATATTACAAAACGGGCAAGTTTTAAATTGTACTACAGTTATATACCCAGTTTCTATATTCGTCATTTTCGCGACGAAGATTGGGTAGACGTTTATGGTTATACACCTGAATCATTTGTTCCTATGGGTTTCTCAAAGGATAGTTACAATTTCTGGGTACAAAATACCTTTTTTAAGAATACCAGGATAATGTTTTCAATGGCATATCTTAAATATTATTACAACGAGCATTTTATTGAATACGACAGTAAAAACATGGCTTATGGTTTAAAGCTTTATCAGCCTGTCACAAATAAAATTAAGATAATAGCCGGTTATCAGTTTGTGAGTTCAGATGCAAAAGCCTTTGATGAGATAGGTGAGACAAAAGAAACTTCGGATGATTCAGACGGTTCATATCTGGAAGATATTTTTATCATTGGGCTTAACTATAAACTTCCACGTATTCATAAAATGTCAAATTATTTTGATATTGATTGCAGGATACAGAAAAGATATTTCTCATCAACTCATTATCTTGAAATTGACCCTACACATGCCGGACGTGTTGACGACAACTATAGGATATATTCAAAATATACAATAAGGCTGAATAAAAAATATAAGTTAACGGCCTTTTATAACTATTTGTACAGAAGCACAACAACTCTGGCTGAAGAAAATGTTGAGTATTTATCAAATGAGAAAGATTATAAGCAATTTCAAGTGGGATTAAAACTAACTTATACTTTTAAGAAATAGAAGTATTATTAACAACAAGAATTAAATGACGAAAACAGTCTTTTCTTAAACTATTATATACAAATAACAGAAGAGGCATAAACTTTAAGAAATGAAAGAACTAAAATTAATTGCATTAATAGGCTTAATATTCATGGTTTCCTGTGGAAAACCAAATGACCCCGAAACAATAAAAGTTGAAGAAAGTGCAGGTTATAAAATTATTACCCGCTTTGTAACTTCAGCTTATGCACAGGATATTGTTGTTGATGATACATTGGCATACATTGCTCAAGGCGAAGGTGGTTTGGCTATTGTAAATATTGCCGACCGCAATAATCCTGTTTTAGTGTCGAACCTAACGGAGGGGGTAAGAGGTTATTCTACAAAGATTGCCAAAAAACATGATGCTGTTTTTCTTGCTGCCGGTTCATTAGGTGTAAGTGTTGTTTATGTCGAAGACCCTTCTCAACCTGTTGCAACTACCTCAAACCTGTCAATGAAACCTGCAAAGAATTTTCATATTATGGGTGACTACTTATTTACTGCAATAAGCGAACATGGTGTTGCTGTTGCTGATATTAGCAACCCTATTTATCCCGATATCAGAGGCGAAAATGCAACCTCGGGTTATGCACGAGGTACTACAACAACCAGCGACAGCACTAAATTATTGGTTGCTTGCGGCGAGATGGGATTATCTATTCTCGATATCACAGATTTTCAGGAAGGTTATGGAACTTATCCTCTTTGGGGATGGAAAGATACACAAGGATATGCCGAGGCAGTTGCCATTAAAGACGATGAGATTGCCTTTTTAGCTTGTGGAACTCAAGGACTTCAAATTATTGATTTCTCTGATTCTGCAAATGTTCACATTGTTGGTTCATACACAGGCGGTGGATATGCAAAAGAGATAATCTATGAAAACGACTTAATATTTATGACAGTTGAAAACAGAGGCTTGCAGATTATAAATGTTGCAGATGAAACAGAACCCATATTAGTAGGCTCTTTATATTCTGAATATGCTTTGGGCATTGATATGGATGATAATTATATTTATATTGCAGACGAACTGGAAGGTTTAATTATTATCTCTAAACCTTAAGATTTAATAAGATAATTAACAAATAAGATTGTGAGTGACAATAGGGATGATAAATTGAGCAAGACCAAGGATAAGAAAAAGCGATTTGAATATATCGACCAGTTTCGCGGCTTAATTATTATTCTTATGCTTGTCGACCATAGTTCTTATTATTTCAACTCTATCTGGAATTACCTCGACCCTTTTGACCCTGTTTTTAACTCATGGGGGCAAATGGCTTTAAGGTATGTAAGTTATCTTTGTGCACCGGGTTTTTTGATGATGGCAGGCGCAATGGTTTGGTGGTCGTACCAAAAGAATATTGTAAAAGGCACTTCGCCGTGGGCAATCCGATGGCATCTAATACAAAGAGGCATTTTCCTTGTTGTACTTCAAATAACATGGGTAAATTCATCATGGGGTGGTTTTCAAACCTTTCGGCCTTTTCATTTTGGTATAATTGGCAGTATTGGTGTTTCATTAATTTTGCTTACGCTGATAGTAAATTTGCGTTGGTATGTTCAGCTCTTTATTGCCCTTGCGATATTGCTTGTTCATCCTTTCCTTCTTCAAATCTCATATCCACATGATTTATCGTTACAGGGTGTTATCATGCAAACATTTATTGATGCCGGTAAGTTTAATAAATACCCTGTCCTCCCTTGGTTTGCAATGGCAATTTTAGGTTCTGTAATGGCAAATGGTTGGCTAAAATACTGGAAGACTGATAAGCAGCGAATACTTATGAGCTTAGGAATTGCTGCAATAGCTTTTATCATTGCAATTGCAATAAGAATGGGACGCGGATATGGCAATATATTCTCTTTTTCAGAATTTGGAACTTATTCTTTTTTCTTCGACCAGAAATATCCTCCAAGCCTTTTCTTTAGCCTTTGGTGGTTTGCATCGGTTGTGGTTTTAGTTAGTTTGTTTATTGCAATTGGTAAAGTTGCACCAAAATTATTACTGGTTTTTACAATTCCCGGTAAAGTGGCACTCTTTTTCTATCTTATGCACATTGCTATTATGGGAGTGTTTGTCAAAAGACTGGGTTTTATTTATCGCGAAGGTGATGTGCTTACAACTCTTATTGGTGTAGCTGTAATGCTTGTAATAATGCTTCCGCTGAGTAAGTGGTTCTATGGTGTTAAAAGCCGCAGTAAAAATTATTTTATTCGCATGATTTAATAAATATATGATTCGAATTATAAGACTTATATTATTGTTCTCAATACTTTTCTCAACTTTAGTTTTTGTTGAGTGTTCAAGTCGTGTTAACATAGCTGTTACAGATGCAGATTCGACTACTTCTATTTTACCAAAAGATAGCTCAGGTATTTCAGCCAATATATCTCTGGGCCGAAAAGTAAGTCACAAAACGGGCGAATTGATTGGCAAAGGACAGACTTTTACAAGTATGCCTAAAGAAGATGTTGTTGCTTATATCGAATTAAAAAATCGTTTGTTACATCTTGATAAAGAACAATTATTCCATGTGTATTGGCTTCATGAAAATGGAAAGTCAATTTACAAGAAGCAAATAACTCTTGCTGGAGGTGATTCCAGCTCAACAATAATCAGCTCTATTTCGATTTCGCCTGAAAAACGAAAGCCCGGGAAATACATCTTAAAGCTGTATTATTTTCGCGAGTTAATTGCAGAGAAGCAATTTGAGATTCTTCCTGCATTCTTTAAAGAGCAATTAGGCGATGAGATTCCGGAAATTACTTTTTACAGGAAATCTGATAGAAAAACAGGCAAGCTCATCGGTGTTGACAGTGTTTTTATTTTAAATAAAAAGCATAAAGTCAGGGCTTTTGTCGATTTAAAAAACAGGGCTTTGTATGGAAACAGAGAACTTATGTTTCACTTCAATTGGCTTGGGCCGGATGGAGTAACAGTGTTCTCAAAGCATAAAAGTATAATGGCAGGAGATAGCGTTTCTTTCATTCGTAGTTCTATTTCAATTGCACCTGAAAAACTTAAAGCAGGTGAGTATAAATTGCAATTGTTCTTGTTTAACAAACTAATTTCCGAAAAGAAATTCAGATTAAAAGAAAAGCCTAAATTAATTAAAAAACGGAAGTCGTATGATATCTCTGCTGATATTACTTTATGCAGGAAAATAAGCAAGAAAACCGGAAAGGCAATTGGTGAAGCATCGGTTTTTACTATAGCCGATAAAGCACGACTTTCTGCATTGATAAAAATAAAGGGCATTGAAAAATATCCGAACAAGGAATTTAAGTTTTCTTTAAAATGGATTAATCCCGAAGGCAAAACGTTCTTCAAAAAGCAAATTGATAATGTGACTGAAAAATCAGATGCTGAGATTAAGAGTTCAATTTCAATTAAACCGGGCAAACGAACCCCCGGACTTTATACTTTTCAGGTATTTTTAATTGACAAGCTTATTGGTACAAAAAGCTTTGAGCTTGTTGAGAATTAATCTGTTTTTATTATTGCTTTCACAATTATTTTAGAATCCGGTAAATTAATCTTGATAAAATAAATGCCTTGTGGCCATTTACAGCTATCAATAATATATGAATAAGCAGGATTATTTGAGTTGAGCAAAATCTGCCCTTCAATGTTTAATATCGAAAAGCCATTCATCATATAATCGCTTTTTATTGAAAACTTTGAGTTTACAGGATTAGGAAATACATCTATGTCAGTATTTCTTATCACCAAACTTTGTATACCAACAATAGTACCCTCGCAGGCATTTCCAAAATAGTCGTTTGAGATATATCGGTCGTAAGCCGGAATATTGGATGAGGTCATAACATTCGGCGTGCCGATTCCTGCCCATTGACTAAGTGGAATAAAGCCGGGCTTTGTTTGGTAGGCATAACTTGAGTCAGGAAGAGTCTCCGTCCCTGTAGGGTCAATCGTTCCTTTATTGTTATTACCGTATAAAAAGTGATTATCGCCCAGTATAGTATAATTAACTATACTGTAAGGAAAGCTTGTGTTTGGTATTTCATTTCCAATTAAATTCTGACCTGGCGAATTACTTGCACTAAAGAATATTCCGTAGGATTCGGCTCTGTTTCTAAAAAAAGTATTGTTTGGGCCGTTAGGTCCATGCGAGTTATCAATTACAATATTTTGACAAATATTTCCTTCAAACAGGTTATTAGATGGGTAATTTCCATGCAAAACCATATCGCCTGAAGAGTTATTCGGAAATGAACTCCAATAAGGATCAAATGAGTAATTATAAGAAAACACATTTCCGTTTGCCCCCGATTGAACAATCATAGAATGCCTTAAATGTTGAAAGATATTGTTCTCGACCAAACATTCACCTGTTGTAGAGTGAAGCATTACACCATATCCTCTTCCACCTGAACCATAATCAAAAGCATGATGAAAATATGAGTAGCTGATGTAAATATTTGAACTTCGCCTTGCTTCGATATGGCTAAAAGTACAATTCTCGGATTCAACCGCTTTAACCCAGCAATTTGCAGCACACATAAAATATATATTGCTTGATTGTTGTGGTGCGGTATAGTCCTGACGAAAAATCTTCAAACATTCAATACCTGTATTATTAACCACTTGCAGCTTCCGTAAATGAGGTACTTTGTTAATATCAAAATCCATTCGCAAAGGTGAATCAAGAATTACTTTGTTATTTATTATATCAGAAATGCGTGCAATCTGCCCCACAGTATTATAAGCCCAGGAAGATGTAACCAAATCGCTGTCATTTAGTAGTATTTGAATCCAATCGCCGGTATAAATCCCTGCTGTGTCAGTTACATATATAAAACTACTGTCTTTGTATGCTGATTGCGAAAGCAGATTATCGTAGCTAAAATTTGTTTGTCCTTGTATTGCTATTGAATGACCACTACCGTTTAAGTTCATTGTAAAAGTAGTTTGTGAGGCTCCTTGTCCTTTTATAATTGTATTACTTGAAAGTTCAATTGTGTTATTAAAAAGAAAATTCCCAACCGGAAATACCAGTATTGAACCCGGAGCTTGCAGAGATGACAAAACAGCCTCAAGCAATGAATCATTTGGTGTAATCCCGTCACCAACAAGACCTTCGTTTTGCATGTCAATTACATTAAACCCGACTGTACTGGTGTCGTGCAATCCTGCAATAGTCCAATCAACGCTTCGGGAAGAGGGTATGGTTTGAGCGAGACTGTTAATAAAAATTAGCGGAAGCAGGATTATTAATAACAATTGTTTAAAATGATTCATATTATATTGAAATAAGTTTCACCAAATATAGAACATTTCGTGAATCTTCTACAGGTCTCTCATCAAAAGTCAATTATCGCATGCTCTTACAGCCTGTTAATTAGGATTCATCCTTATTAATTGAGATGCTCATTTAAGACCGAATAGCAAAAGTAATAAAAACCCGTATTAGTAAAGAATAAGTTTCTCGGTAACAACACTATTTTGCTTAAAGGCTTTTACAAAATAGACAGCTTTGCTTAAATCTGACAAGTCTAAGCGGTAGTATTCTTTCCCTTTTAGTGAACCTTCTTTTACTTTACTTCCGGCAATATTGATAATTTCAAATCTGCTAAAATTAGATTTTATATAAATAACCCCATGGCTGGGATTTGGAAATACCTTAAAAATATCAGGATTGGTATTTATAGAAAAAATATCCTGAGTAGTATCAGCTTCAACTGTGAAAGTATGAGGGTTGGCATTGCCTATAAGGGGGTGGTTTGCAGAACGTCCCGACATATCGGCTGCATGAATGTAATAAGAAACAGTATCGCCGTAGTCTGCCGGTATATTTGCAGAATATGTATTCCCCGATTGTGAAATCAAGCCGATATTTTGGTAAGGATTGTTTCCAATCTTATAATACAGCTTCAATGAATCTGAGATTAGAGCAGTGTTATTATATGCTGTAATATCAGCCTCAATCTGGTAGCCGGCTGCCTGATAAGTCAACTCACCCGAGAGAGGAATATGTTTAATATAAAGCATCCCCAAATCAGGCACACCATGTGTTCTGCAATGCAAAGCATCGGTAGCTTCCCATTGAACCGAGCCGCCTTCATCAATGCCAAATACCTCGTAACCCGGCATGGCTGTCTGATAAACAGCCAGAGCACTGTCGTTCCACTGACTTCCGGCACCGCTAACAAATGGTACAAAAACTTTCTTGTTTAAGATTAATGAGTTTGTATAAGGTTGCCCTGACGGACTATAAGTCCTGAACACCTGATAATTTGTTCCGTAAGATGAAGTCTTATTTGCCCAATAATCAGCCAAGGCTTCGTAATCGGCATAGCGGTAATCTGTTGCAGGAACAGCACCGATTAAAATCTTGTCAACATCCAAAAACTTACCCCAGCAATCAATATGTTTGATATATTCATCTAAAGGATCGTCACATAACTCATAATCATCAATACCAAGATAAGATTGCATTAAATCGAGAATCTCGGTAGTTGTTAGGTTGTTTTCGTCTTCAACCAAATTGGTTGAGGCAGCTATCCCCATTCCATCAGTCATATAGTTGCCGCCCGTATGTATTAATTCCATTCCATACAAAACTGTTGAGAGGTAATTGGAAAACACCACTGGAATATTATCATCGTTCGGGCGTGGACGGTTATATGGAAAATTAACAATAGATATTTTATTTTCTTCGCGAATAAACCAAGGAGAGTAATCGCGCGACCAATAGCTGTTGAGCGGTGCAGTTACAAACTCAACATGAGCCATGTTAACAGCATTATTATTATAAATTGCCGTTACATCATTTTGGTCTGATTGATTTTCAACAACAGTATAAATAATTGCATCTTCAGACATCTCGGCAATTGACGAAACAGGAATACCAAAACCCCAGGTGTAGGAAATAATCACTCCCTGCATTTTTTCAAATTCAGCAATACTGCGAACATCTCCGTTGGGCGGAGGTGTTGCAACAAAATTTCTTAAACTTCCATCAATATTATTCAGCTCATCAATATCAATTACATGATACCGGCTTTGTTGTTTTGTAGTTTTATTTTTTTGTGAGAAGCCACTATTTATCGAAAACAGAAAAGCAAAAACAAATAGTAATTTTAGATACATTTCAAATAAATTTATTGATATTAGTATTAACTATTTTACAGTCATAAAATATTCTATAAAAGTTGCATTAATAAATGTATTTAACAAACCCTATCTGTTAAAAATATAACTTAATGAAACTCAATAACCCAACAAAAAGAGTATATTTGTCCATCTATTTACCTTTGTTATTAAATAGAGACAATAATAATTCTGAGAAAATTTTAAAATTTGGAGAATAGTTGTTGAAAACCAAAAAAGAAATTAATGGGGAGATTCAATAGTGGACTCCTTGTCAAATTAATTAAGACAAATGCTAGCAATGGTTCATTAGAAATGTGGGGTAGAACAGTAAAATTATAGATTTGGAAACTAAATAATCATCAGTGTAGGTTGAAAGAATGGTGCTAAAATACTTGCGCTACTCGATATTTAATCCGTTATCTGAAAGCAAATAAATAAATTGTAAAATATGAAAAAAATATTCTTTTTAATTCTAATTACTTTAAGTCTAAACATTTTCGGACAGACTGATCCTTTTGATATTGTTATTGAACCGATTAATATTAATGGTTTAGGTGGTCTTCAATCATTTGCATTTGGACAAGATAACGGAAAATGGTTATTGGTAGGTGGGAGACTTGATGGTTTGCACAGAAGACAACCTTGGGCTTCTTTTGACATTGCCGGTCATAATAATCAACTTATAGTGGTTGACCCGGTAGCAATGCAAAAATGGTCAGCTCCACTTAGTTCATTACCCACTTCTATTCAAGAGCAACTAAGCTCTACTAATATGAATTTTCATCAAGAAGGAGATTACTTGTATATTATTGGAGGATATGGGTACAGTGCTACCATCGGAGACCATACAACTTTCCCATATCTAACTGCAATTAAGGTATCTGATGTAATAAATGCTATTATAAATAATTCGAGTTTCGTAAATTATATAAGGCAGATTACAGATACAGAATTTCAAGTTACTGGTGGTAGATTAAGAAAAATTAATAATATTTATCATTTATTAGCCGGTCAAGAGTTTTTAGGAGTATATAATCCTATGAATAATCCTACTTTTACTCAGGAATATACAAATCAAATAAGACGTTTTATACTTAACGATGATGGCATAAACATAACCATTAATCATTTGTCACCATTTACAGATGTAGCCAATCTGCATAGGAGAGATTATAATGCTGAACCACAAATTTTACCCAATGGAGAAGAAGGTATAACAATGTTTTCAGGTGTATTTCAACAAACAGCAGATTTACCGTTTTTAAACTCTGTAACAATAGACAGTAATAATTACAATGTGGACAATAATTTTCAGCAGTTTTATAACCATTATCATTGTGCAGTAGTTCCTCTTTACTCAGCTAGCAATAATAAAATGCATACTGTATTTTTTGGTGGAATTGCACAATATTATGATAATTCAGGACTCTTGGTACAAGATAATAATGTTCCCTTTGTTAAAACAATTGCAAGGGTTACAAGAGACTCTATGGGAGTTATGGCCGAATATAAGTTACCAATAGAAATGCCTGCATACTTAGGTGCGGGTTCAGAATTTATACCAAATGAAAATATATCACATTATAATAATGGGGTTTTAAAACTTGATGAAATTGTTGAAGACAGTGTCTTAATCGGTTATATTTTTGGGGGAATAAATAGTAGTGATAAAAATATCTTTTGGATTAATGACGGTTCGCAGAGTACCGCAAATAATCAAATTTTTAAAGTATACCTTACCAACCAAAATTTATCAAATTCTACACACGAATTAAATAATCAAAGTATTGGATCCTTACATTTAGTCGTTTATCCAAACCCTAATAATGGAGTATTAAGAATAGAATATCAATTAAAGGACACTAAAAATGTACGACTAAAAATATTCGACATAAAAGGAAGAATTATAGAAAATATGGTGCTAAATAACCAAGTACTTGGCAAAAATATTTACCAGCAAGCTATTGAAGATTCTGTAATAAATGGAGTTTTCTTTATTACTATTGAAACTCCATATGAAAAATGCACACAAAAAATTATAATTAAGAAATAAGAAAGCTGGTACACAACAACTAAGCATTCATCTCACCGATACTTCGACTAAACTCTGCAACAAGACCAGAGATGAATGATGGGTTTATTAATTTGGACTTATCGGTTGAATTTACCATTTCTTCAACTGATTAAATACTAAAATCTTAAGAAAAAATTAATATTTTATAATTACATGTTGCAACATATAATGTCTATACGTATATTTGCCGAAAATTAATTTGAATACTAATAACAACAGTGGATAAAAAAGTTAAACTAGAAATGTTTTACACGTTTACATGCCCAAACTGTAAGATAATGAAACGGCTTCTTGAGGTAGTGCTGAAAAACAATAAAGGCAAGTTTGAACTAAAACAAACCAATGCAAGTTTGCCCATGGGAATGGTAAGAACAATGAAATTAGGAATTCATTCAGTGCCAACTTTGCTGATTAATAATGAAATTGCATTCAGAAGAGTTCCAACAGAGCAAGAGCTTATGCATAAATTGAATATCTATATTCGTAATTAAATAATTAATAAAATGGAATCAAACAAAAAACTAAGATGTCCACTCGGAGTACCTGGTGGAATTATTGCCGCCTTAATAGGACTGGCAGGAATTATTATAAACATCGTAAATTATGATATTTTTAATTTACTAATATCAATTGGCTTGTTATTGTTAGCTCTGCCATTTGTGCGTGTGACCATGATGGTACACGGTGCAAACGACCGATTAGATGCAATAGAAGAAAAAATGAAATAGTTATTATCAGCAGAACTCTGCATAAAATTTTCAAAAAATGGAAAAACCGAAGATTTCGCAAAAAGCACCTTATGTGTTAGAATTAGAACCCGGTAAATACTTTTGGTGTTCATGTGGGAAAAGTAATAAACAGCCCTTTTGCGATGGTTCGCATAAAGGAAGTGACTTTAAGCCGGTAAAAGTTGAAATTTTAGAAAAAAAGAAAGTAGCACTTTGCGGTTGTAAGCATTCAAAAAATGGTGCTTTTTGTGATGGGTCACATAAAGATTTAAACTAGTTATTAAGAGTACTTTAAACTCGTACAGGACTCAACTTAAATTGTAAATCAATTGCTTTTTTTTAGCAGGTAGTAATTATAATATTGTACCGTCATATATTGCCTGAATGAATATGTGCGCCTAAAAACAGGAATAAAATATGAAAAACATGTGGGACGAACGTTATGCACAGGAAGAATATGTGTATGGTGTAGAGCCAAATGAGTTTTTTAGACAGGAATTATTAAAACTCAAACCCGGTAAAATATTATTGCCGGCAGAAGGCGAAGGTAGAAATGCTGTATATGCAGCAAAATTGGGCTGGGAGGTTTATGCTTTTGACAGCAGTAGGGAAGCTATAAAAAAAGCGGAAAAATTAGCTGTTAAAAATAAGGTAAAAATAAACTATCAACTATCATCTTTTGAAAAAGTTAAGTACCCGAATGATTTTTTCGACCTGCTCGGTTTGTTTTATGCTCATAGCTTTTCGAGAGAAGAGAATCATAAAAAACTTATCAACTTTATTAAGCCAAACGGAACTGTAATTTTAGAAGGCTTTTCCAAAAAGCAAATCAATAACAATTCCGGTGGTCCACCTAATATTGAATTGTTATTCTCAGAAAAAGAACTTCAAAATGATTTTGCTCCATTATCTGAATTGAAAATTTGGGAAGAAGTGTTTCATTTAAATGAAGGAGAACACCATAAGGGAGATTCTAATGTAATCAGGTTAATAGGGCAGAAATGACAAAAGATAGTTTATTTAAAAACAGAAAGCTTTATGTGATTTTTAGTATTACCCTGATTGCTGTAATGGGTGTGGCAAGTATTACTCCTGCCATGCCCCAAATGGCAGTTGCACTTAATTTAAGCGAAACACAAATAGGTCTGCTTATAAGTGCATTTACATTGCCAGGTATTTTCTTAACACCACTTGCCGGAATTTATGCCGATCGTAAGGGAAGAAAAAAGATACTTGTACCTTCTTTGTTTATTTTTGCTATTGCAGGATTTTCCATATTCTTTATTCGCGATTTTTACACTATTCTCTTATTAAGGGTATTGCAAGGTGTAGGGGCTGCTTCATTAGGCTCTCTTAACGTGACACTTATCGGTGATTTTTTTAAAGGAAAACAACGGCCGGCTGCTATGGGTTATAATGCAAGTGTGTTGAGTTTATCTACAGCAATTTATCCTCTTCTTGGTGGTGCTTTGGCAGGAATAGCATGGTATTATCCATTCGTGTTACCCTTATTAGCTATTCCGGTTGGCTTGTTCGTTATTTTTGGAATGGAAGAACCTAAATCTGAAAACACTCAAAATTTAAAGGAATATTTTCGCACAATCTCAAAAAGCATTTTAAAAAAAGAAGTTCTGGCAATTTTTGTATTAAGTGTAATTACCTTTATAATTCTTTACGGTACATTTTTAACCTACTTACCCTTTCTATTGCATCAGCAGTTTAATTTATCAGCCCCGGGAATTGGAATCATTTTGTCATTAAGTTCCATTACCACAGCAATTTTGGCAACACAAGTGGGGAAACTCACCAATAGATTCGGGAGTTTAATTTTATTAAAAACAGCCTTTTTCCTTTATTTGATTGTCTTATTGCTAGTTCCTAATATAAACAACCTATTCCTTTTTATCCTGCCTGTTTTAATTTTTGGAAGTGCACAGGCACTAAACATTCCAAGTCTACAAACGGTTTTGACTAATCTTGCACCAGATAATCAGCGAGCTGCATTTATGTCATTAAATGGTATGGTTTTAAGATTAGGTCAAACGCTTGGCCCTCTTATTATTGGTGTCGGGTTTACAATAAGCGGATTAAAAGGTGCTTATTATTTGGGTGCTCTTATTTCAATACTTGGCTTATTTGCTTTATTCACCATGCTTACTGAAGATAAAATTAAACAGAAATGAAAATTGAGGAAGAAATAAAAGGACGATTTCGGAACGAATATCATAAAGGTTTGATAAATCTGACTTACACTACAAAACAATTAAGTTATGAGTTTCATAAATCGCTTAAAAAATATGGCCTGGCAGAACAGCAGTATAATGTACTGAGAATACTGCGTGGTTTCCGTTCCAAAGCCCCATTGTCTATTAGTTTCATAAAAGAACGAATGCTCGACAAAGATTCCGACGTTAGTCGTATTGTTGACCGTTTATTTGAGAAGGGATATATCTCCAGAACAGAAAACCCAAACGACAGACGACAAAAGTCGGTGGAAATAACCGGTGCAGGTATGGCTCTCCTAGACAAAATGTTTAATTGTGAGCAAAAAGTCGATAAATTGCTTAAGAATTTAACTCTCGAAGAAGTTAAAGAATTAAATAGAATCTTAGATAAAATCAGATAAAGGAAAATATATCGCCAGCCAAAGAATAATCGTCTTGCCGATGCCTTGTTTGGCTAGGTAACTTACCTCGATAGACTCATCAAAAGCCTTATCTTAAGCAAAAATTTTGTAAATTGTGACGGATTTTAGACAAGCTGATGTTTCAACTAATAATATATAAGAAATGAATAAAATACTTAGATTGACATTATTGCTTTCTGTTTTAGCTTATTCCTGTAATACAAATATGAAACAGGATTCAATAGAAAAATGGAAAAATGAAATTACCGATACCGAACAAGAATTTGCTAAAATGGCTCATGATGAAGGTATTCCAAAAGCTTTCTTGACATATGCAGCTAAGGATGTTGTATTGCATAGAAATAACAGTTTAATTATTGGAATAGATTCTTTGAGAGAAAGTTATAAAAATAACAAATCAGAATTTGCAAAGCTTAGCCTTACATGGAAACCTGATTTTGTTGATGTTTCTCTATCCGGTGATTTGGGATATACCTACGGTAAATATATTTACACAATAACTGATTCAACTGGTAAAAAAAATGTAGTTGAGGGTATATTTCATACCGTTTGGAAAAGACAAGCAGATGGAAAGTGGAAATTTGTTTGGGATTAGTGAATAGTTGAATTAAACTGCCTGTTGCCAACAACTTAGTATTTCTATCGCCTATTTAGTATGAGAAATTTATTATTTCCGATTCTGATTTAGATATAATATTTTCTGTTTCCTGAGTATGAAAAAAGCTTTTGTGCTCGGGAATAATTTCCCTTTTGGTTAAAATAATAATTTCAATTTCAATTGACTTGAAAATCTACTTTAATTAAGATATATTTGTAATCTTTAAATAAAAATGAATATATATGATACAAGTAAAAGAAGGTAATGTTGCACCAAGGGTTGAATCGCTTGACCATAAGGGGAATCCAATTAATCTCAATACATATAAAGGCAAAAAAATAATTCTGTATTTTTACCCTAAAGATAACACTTCGGGCTGTACGGCTGAGGCTTGTAATTTAAGGGATAATTATGAGTTATTGCTTGAAAAAGGATTTGTTATTTTTGGAATTAGTCCGGATAGTGCAAAATCTCATGAGAAGTTTATTGATAAACATCAATTGCCATTTGATTTTATTATGGATGAAGATAAGAAAATTATGGAAGAATTTGGCGTTTGGGGCGAGAAGAAAATGTACGGAAGAACATATATGGGTGTTAAACGAACAACTTTTATTATTTCTGAAGATGGCAAAATCGAAAAGATAATAAGTAAAGTTAAAACAAAAGACCATGCTGCTCAGATATTAAGCGAAATGGGCATGGCATAGCATTAATAATATAAAAATATTGACATGGCAAAAGATAAAAAAGAAGCAGATATTAATTCAGAGAAGTTAAAAGCTCTGCAATTAACAATTGATAAAATTGAAAAGAATTTCGGTAAAGGCTCAATAATGAAGATGGGTGACAATGCCGTGGTTGATAATATTCCTGTTATTTCTTCAGGGTCGATAACGGTTAACCATGCATTGGGAATTGGAGGTTATCCCAGAGGAAGGGTTATTGAGATTTACGGACCGGAATCCTCAGGTAAAACCACTTTAGCAATTCACGCAATTGCCGAAGCACAAAAAGTAGGAGGTGTTGCAGCATTTATTGATGCAGAGCATGCTTTCGACAGGTTCTATGCCGAGAATTTAGGTGTTGATACAGAGAACTTACTTATTTCTCAACCTGATAATGGCGAGCAAGCTCTTGAAATTGCCGACCATTTAATTCGTTCGGGTGCAATTGATATTATTGTAATTGACTCGGTTGCCGCCCTTACTCCAAAAGCTGAAATAGAAGGCGAGATGGGTGATTCGCGAATGGGATTACAAGCAAGACTTATGTCTCAGGCTCTGCGAAAGCTTACCGCAAATATAAACCGTACAGGTACAACATGTATTTTTATAAACCAATTGCGTGAAAAGATTGGTGTTATGTTTGGCAATCCCGAAACAACAACCGGTGGAAATGCTCTTAAATTCTATGCTTCAATAAGAGTTGATATACGCCGTATCAGTCAGATAAAAGATACTGAAGAAGTCAGAGGAAACCGTTCGCGTGTTAAGATTGTAAAGAATAAAATGGCACCACCTTTCCGTAAAGCTGAATTTGATATTATCTTTGGAAAAGGAATTTCGAAAGTTGGGGAAATAATAGATATTGGAGTTGATAATAACATAATTAAGAAAAGCGGTTCGTGGTTTAGCTATGGCGACACTAAGCTCGGTCAGGGACGTGATGCCGTTAAAAAACTTCTTGAAGATAATCCTGAGTTAATGGAAGAGCTGGAAGCAAAAATAAATGAGGCACTTAAAGCATAGTATTTATTATAATACTTGCATGAATATTATCTTCATGGTTGTACATTTTTGCTAAACAAAGCATTATGAGATTTAAAGTTATAAAATCGTTAATCGTTATTTCTGTTATCGGATTAATATTTTCCTCTTGTCAAGATACAAGTAAAATAAAAGATACAGATACAGCCGGAACTGATACAGTAATAAGTATTTCATCGCTAAGGCAGCAAATACAAAACAACCCTTCAAATACATCTTTACTTGAGCAAAGAGCTAAACTCTATATTGATTCAGGTGTTCCTGATATGGCTGTAAAGGATATGAAGCTGGCACTTACTATTGACTCTACAAATGTTAATTATTGGCTGGAGTTGTCGGAGTATTACCTTATGCTTGGCAAGTCCGGAAAATCAAAAGATGCACTTGAAAAATGTCTGATTTATCAACCGGACAATACAGAGGCGCTGATAAAGTTAGCTGAGATTTATCTATATGTAAAAGAATATAATAAATCTATGGAGTATCTGGTGAAAGCCCAAAAGGTTGATTTAAATTTATCGCATATATATTTTGTAAAATCAATTATATATTTAGAAACTAAAGACACAACTAAAGCCATTGAAAACCTGAATATTGCAGCCCAAAAAGATCCTAACTCTTATGAAGCCTATTTTAATCTGGGGCGAGTGTATTTTGCAAAGGGTGATTCTTTAGCTATAGACTACTTTAATAATGCTTTACGCATTAATCCCACAAGCCTCGAAGCTTATTACAATATTGCAATGTTTTGGCAATTAAACGGAAAGCCTCTTAAAGCAATTGAAGAGTATAATCAGCTTCTTAGCAATGTCGATTCGGAATATTACATAGCTTATTACAATATTGGATATATTTATTTAGAAATGCTAAAGGACTATCAAAGAGCAGTTAAGAATTTTACCATTACATTAAATCTGAAGAATAATTATTATCAGGCATATTACAATAGAGGATATGCATACGAACTTCTCAATCAATTTGAATTGGCAGAGCAGGATTACAAACAAGCTTTAAACATTTTGCCAAATTATTCACTTGCAGTTAATGGTCTAAATAGATTAGATAAAAAACGTAAATAGAATACGATTTATAATATTGAATTTATACAACACATTAAAATACATAAAATCATGTTGAAAAAACTATATTTAATATTCCTTTTGGGGACTGTTTTATTTTCCGCTTGTAATACACAGGATTCTAATTCTGCGAAAAAAGATAATGAATCTATTATCGGAAAGCAGGAATTAAAATTGGAAAGTGATATTTTAACTCCCGAAGTCCTATGGTCTTTTGGAAGAATAAGCGATGTGCAGGTTTCACCCGATAAAAGTAAAATCCTTTATGGAATAACTTATTACAGCATACAAGAAGACAAAGGTAATCGCGAATTGTATATTGCTGATATTGATGGCAAGAATAAATTGAGGCTAACAAATACCTCATTTGGAGAGTATTCTGCCGTTTGGTTTGATAACAATATGATTGCTTTCTTAACTGCTGAATCAGGTGATATGCAATTGTATATGATGGATATTGACGGGCAAAGCAAAACAAAAATCTCGGATATTGAAGGCGGAATAACAGGCTTTAAATTTTCGCCCGACAAAAACAAGATTTTATACACAGCAGATGTAAAGATTGACAAGGATATTCATGATTTATATCCAGACCTGCCAAAAGCAAATGCACGAATTGAAACCGATTTGATGTATCGCCATTGGGATGTGTGGGCAGATTATAAATATAGCCATATTTTTGTTGCCGACTTTGTCAATTCATCAATTACAAATGCTAAAGACATAATGGAAGGGCAACGCTACCATGCACCAACCAAACCTTGGGGTGGAATTGAAGAAATCAATTGGAGTCCCGATTCAAAGAATATTGCATACACTTGCAAACATGCAGTTGGCAAAGCATATACACTGTCTACAAATACCGATATTTTTATTTATAATCTTTCTTCAGCTGAAACATCAAATCTTACTGAAGGCATGATGGGCTATGATGTTGTTCCGGTTTATTCACCTGACGGAAGTATGATAGCATGGCAAAGTATGGCCAGAGACGGTTATGAATCAGACAAAAACAGATTGTTTATTTATGATATAAATTCAGGTAAGAAGAAAGACTACACGGCAAATTTCGACCGTAATGTTCATAGCACCGTCTGGTCAGAAGACAGCAAAACTATTTGGTTTATTTGCGATAACTTAGCACGATTCCAGATTTATTCACTTGATGTACAAAGTGGAAGTATAAATCAAATTACTGATGGTGACCATAATTATAAAACAATAAGTATTGCCGGCGATAAATTAATTGCAAGCCGTCAATCAATGTCAAGCCCAACTGAGATTTTTAGTGTTAATCCTACTGACGGAACACAAACACAGATTTCTTTTGAGAATAAGGACATTTTAGACCAGCTAAGCCTTGCCAAGGTTGAAGAACGTTGGGTAAAGACTACAGATAACAAAGACATGCTTGTATGGGTGATTTATCCTCCTCATTTCGATAAGAATAAAAAATATCCTGCACTACTTTATTGCCAGGGTGGACCTCAATCTGCTGTTAGTCAGTTTTTCTCTTACCGCTGGAACTTCCAGATGATGGCTGCCGACGGATATATTGTTGTTGCTCCTAACAGAAGAGGCTTACCCTCTTTTGGTCAGGAATGGAACGAGCAGATAAGTGGCGATTACGGTGGACAAAACATGAAAGACTACCTAAGTGCAATTGACGAACTGGCAAAAGAGCCTTTTATTGATGAAAACAAACTTGGAGCAATTGGAGCAAGTTACGGAGGTTTCTCAGTTTATTGGTTAGCCGGAAACCATGATGGTCGTTTTAAGGCATTTATTGCACATGACGGTATATTTAACCTGGAAGCACAATATCTGGAAACAGATGAGATGTTTTTTGCAAACTGGGATTTAGGCGGACCTTTCTGGGATAAGTCAAATAAGATAGCTCAACGCTCTTTTGCCAACTCACCACACAAGTTTGTTAATAAGTGGGATACGCCAATTCTTGTAATACACGGCGAACAAGATTTTAGGATTGCATACACACAAGGGATGAGTGCTTTTAATGCAGCTATATTGAAAGGTATACCGGCTGAGTTCTTATATTTTCCCAATGAAAATCATTGGGTACTGCATCCGCAAAACGGAATTGTATGGCAAAGAACATTTAAAGAATGGCTGGATAAATGGTTAAAAAAATAGAGTTTTATTAACTTTTAATAGTATTTAACCTACAGCCGTACAATCCGATACGTGTAGAATGGAACCTGTGGTTTATCAGATATTTATTTTTAGAAGCCTAAGGTTTCAAATGTTTATAGAAAATAAATTGATATGTTTTTATAAACATATCAGTCCTACGGATTGAAAACCAAGTCATTGCACAACCAGTGTCAGTAGGTTAAGTGATCTTAGCGTTATCTGAAAGCAATCGGATGACGATCGTTTTTGTGAATAAGCCCTTAACTTAATAACATTGTCCGCAAGGGACTGAATAATCGATATAGTCAGGAAAATTAATTATTTTAAATATTCTTCAAATATTCATTACTCCTTCAGTAATATTACTTTTTGTACTAT
>JANTGP010000019.1 GCA_024762835.1 Bacteroidota bacterium | reverse complement strand
GGAAGCAACTATTTATTTAAACTAATTTTGTTTTTTATCAGACAAGTAAAAAATAAATTTATATCTTCACGCCTAAATTTATTTTTAAATGGAATTATTTAAAGCAGAAAATATAAGCAAGACTTTTGCTGAGCATAGAGCATTGGATAATGTTAGTATTTCCGTAAACGAAGGAAGTATATTTGGTTTATTAGGACCAAATGGTGCCGGAAAAACTACACTTATCCGAATTATTAACCAGATATTTGCCCCCGATAGCGGAAAATTATTTTTTGGAAATGAATTATTGCAAGCATACCATATTGAATCAATAGGTTATTTGCCCGAAGAAAGAGGACTCTACAAGAAGATGAAAGTTGGCGAGCAAGCTATTTATCTCGCAAGGCTAAAGGGCTTGACAAGACATGATGCACTAACAAAATTAAAATACTGGTTTGAGAAATTTGAAATTCAACCTTGGTGGGATAAGAAGGTTGAAGAGCTTTCAAAGGGAATGCAGCAAAAAGTTCAGTTTATTGTTACCGTATTGCATGAGCCTAGCCTATTGATATTTGATGAGCCTTTTAGCGGTTTTGACCCTATTAATACCAATTTGCTGAAAAGAGAATTATTAGAACTTAGGAATCAAGGCTCAACAATTATTTTTTCAACTCATAATATGGCTTCGGTTGAAGAGCTTTGTGATAATATATCATTGATAAACAAATCGAAAGTTATTCTTGCCGGAAATATTGATTCTATAAGACAAAAGTATAAATCAAACACTTTTGAAGTTAAGTTTCTTGGTAAATTCAACAAGTTACAAGCAACATTATCGGCTTTGTACGAGATTACAGAAGCTACACATCAAGAGGATATTCATATTGTAAATATTAAACTCTTAAAAGAACTTACAACTAACGAGTTGATTAAGATTCTTTTGCCTATGGGTGATATAGTCGGGTTTAGAGAAATTATCCCAAGTATGAATGATATATTTATTAAGATAGTTGAGGAGACAAACTCAGCAAACGAACTATTGTAAAAAGAGCATTATGAAAAAGACTATCATTGTCTTAAAAAGAGAATTTATAAGTAGGGTTAAAAAACGTTCATTCTTAATTATGACTCTGCTCGCACCATTATTAATGGCTGGTTTTATTGTTGGTTATGCCTATCTTATTACCTCAAAAGATAAAGAAGAGAAAAAGATTGGAATTATTGACCAGTCAATGGTTGTTTTTGAATCATTAAAGAACAACGACTATATAAAATTTGAACTTCTCGAGGGAAAAACACTCAAAGAGGCTCGAAAGGATTTTGACCAATCGGGTTTATATGCAATACTTTTTATTCCGTCAAACATAACAATTACAAATAAATTGCAATTATACTCTGACAAACAGCCGAGTGAGTCAGTGAAAATGTATATAAAAAATAATATAAAATCATATCTCGAAGACAAGCGTCTTGTAGAAGAAGGAATAAGTAAAGAAGTTCTTAGTAGTCTGAAAGTAAAACTCTCTGTTGATACTTTTAAGTGGACAGATAGTGGCGATGAGGTGAAAAGTAACACTGGTATTACAATGGGTTTAGGCTATTTTGCCGGATTTCTTATTTATATGTTCGTATTTATGTACGGTGCAATGGTTATGCGTGGTGTTATTGAGGAAAAAACCAGCCGTATAGTTGAGGTTATCGTTTCTTCGGTAAAACCTTTTCAGCTAATGTTAGGTAAAATACTAGGCGTTGCTTTGGTCGGACTAACACAATTTGTTGCATGGATAATTCTCATTGGAGTATTTGTTACTGTAGGGATGCAGGTATTTGGACCCGATTATAGTGCCAATAAGATTTCAAATCAACAAGAGATTGTACAAAATGTTATGTCGCAACAAGATATAAACCTCAATACAGTCCAGGAAATACCTGATCAAACTGCTTCGGATAGCTTTAAAGATGTATTAATTTCGGCCACGGAATCAATAAATTTTGTTGTAATTATTTTGTCATTCATTTTTTATTTTGTCGGGGGGTACTTGTTATATGCATCTTTATTTGCTGCAATAGGCTCAGCCGTTGATAGTGAAACGGACACTCAGCAATTTATGATGCCGGTTACAATTCCTCTTATTATTGGTTTACTGGTAATGGTAAATGCTATTCAAAATCCGGATGGTGCTTTAGCTTTCTGGTTTTCAATAATTCCTTTCACTTCACCTATTGTGATGATGGCAAGAATTCCATTTGGCGTTCCTTATTGGGAAGTCATATTATCAATGGTCTTACTTATTATTACTTTTTTGGGTGCAACATGGTTTGCCGCAAAAATCTACCGTACAGGTATTCTTATGTATGGAAAAAAAGTAAGCTATGGCGAGATATGGAAATGGATAAAGTTTAAGAACTAGACTTTGAATACACCATCCTAACGTTTTTCAAAAAATCCGGCAGCAAATATTAGCAACTGCTTAAAAGACCCTATCTTGAGTCAAAAGATAGTAAATATAGGTAGTTATTAGAAGGACTGCTCGTGTCATTTAAAGTGCCACCAAGGATTATCTGGCATATAAATATTTTACAGGGATTTAAGCCTTGTGTTTTTCTCAATAATAATTAGTTGAATAACTACTACAATTGTTATTGATAAGAATATTATTCCTGCCAGGAACATTGCACTAAATAGGCTAAACATATCGGAATACCAGCCAAGAAAGGGCCCTGTAAGAGCAAAGAATAAACGTATAATAAAATTCCTGACCGATAAAACTGTTGCTCTAACGTTTGAAGCCGCCAACCTGTTTATGTAATCTTTTAGTACAGGTGTAGCTATTCCACGAACAAAATAAAATACAAACATAACAGCAACAGAGATAATGATATTGAACATGCCCGAAACAAGATAAGTTGCTGAAACTATTATTGTAATTAACAATAAGGTTTTTACTTTACCCAATTGTTTTTCAATTTTATAGGCGTAAAGAGTTGCGAAAGCTACAGTCAGGTTTAATAATGCCCAAATAATTCCTATTTCTGAAACATTAAAATCTAAAATCTTTAAATAAGGTTGAACAAACCACGCAAAAGTTAAGGTGGCACTTCCTATTATTGCCGAGAAAAAAACATTCGATCTCAAGAGCTTGTTCGTGTATAGCGTGTCTTTTACAATAGATAGTATATGAAAGATACTTGGTTTCTCTTTAAAAATACTACGAGGTTCTTTAAGCGATATTGCAGCAGGTATTGCAATTGCGGCAATTGCAATCTGTATAATAAATGGCATTCTTAAACTTATCTCAGCAATTAATCCACCCAAAACAGCTGCTATTGATTCGGCAAAGTTTCCGAATGAAATAATTCTCCCTTCAATTTTAATATAGTCTTTTTCTTTCTTCTCTGCTAATAATGAATCGTAAAGTAAAGCCGAATCGGAACCGGAAATAAAGCTTTGACCAACGCCAAGAATTAACTCAGCAATTAAAAAAGGCCAAAAGCCGGAACCTAAAGCATATATTACAAATCCAATTGTTCCCAGAATGCTTCCAATAATCAGCGTATTCTTTCTTCCCCATGCATCGGCAAAATAACCCGATGGTATTTCAATAGTCACAACTGCTACCGAATATATTCCTTGAAGTAAAAAAACAGATTCGAGGTCTAAGCCGTTTTCTTGATAAAAAAGCACAATAATTGGCATATAAAGCATAAACCACTTGGCTATTTTTATTAAGTAAAGACGAGGTATATTTGATAATAAACTTCTTTCCATTTTATTTTGGCATTGGCGGCAAAGATAGAATAATCAAATTGTCATAAAAACAGGAGGTAATTAAAAAGTATTTTGCATCTTTACACTAATGTTTTCATTGATTACATTTTACAGTTAGCTAAATGACAGATACATGGCAAAAGTTATAATCGCAATTCATGGATTACGAAATAAGCCCCCCAGAGAGATTTTGCGGAAATGGGGGCTAATGGCAATTCAAGAAGGTGTAGATAATGCCGGTTATGATGTAAAACTGCCGGAATTTGAATTAGTTTACTGGGCTGATATTTTATATGATAAACCATTATCACCTGATGAGACAGATAAAGAAAGTCCATATTATTTAGACGAAATATATAATAAAGAAGAAAAAAATCTGCACCAAGACAATCATCCGGTAAGGTTGAAGATTATTAACTTCTTAAAGCAATTAGCCAATATAATTTTCCTTAAAGATGATTACCAATTACGTTACCCTTTTTTATCAAAGAATTTTATTCATAGTAATTTTAGAGAGCTTGAAGTATATTTTACCGAAGATTGCGATAATAACGAGAGTGATGATTGTAAGGCTAAAAATCAAATAAACAATCGTTTAGTTGATGTCCTCCGTAAACATCGAAATGATGAGATCTTTCTGGTTGCTCATTCAATGGGAAGCATTATTGCTTTTGATGTATTAAGCTTTTTTGCAAAAGACATTAAAGTTGACACTTTTGTAACAATTGGCTCTCCTCTTGGTGCACCTTTCGTTATAAGCAGAATAGCTAAATCATCAAAACGAAGAAATCAGGGGCATATAAAATTAGAAACTCCCGAATGTATTACACAGTATTGGTATAACTTTTCAGACATTATGGATAATATTGCCTTGGATTATGAATTGGCAAACGATTTTAAAAAAAATAGCAAAGGCGTTAAAGTTGTTGATAAGTTTGTAACAAATACCTATAAAATGAACGGCATATCAAACCCCCATAAGTCATACGGCTATTTGCGTACACCTGAGTTTATTAAAGTCTTGGTAGAATTTATTAAAAATTGACAAGTTAAGCTGCAAAGTATTTTATGAATGATGAATAATTGAAAATGATTTTTATATTTGTCAACTCGATTGGAAAATTATTAATAACTAATAAATAAAATTATGTTTAAAGGACATCCAAAAGGATTATATGTATTTTTATTTGCTAACATGGGAGAACGTTTTGGTTACTATACCATGCTCGCAATTTTTATCTTGTTCTTACAGGCAAAATTTGGTATGGATGCTGAGGCTGCCGGACAAGTTTATGGAACATTTTTGTTTGGTATTTATTTTATCCCTTTGCTTGGTGGTATAATTGCCGATAGAATACTGGGCTTTAGCAAAACGATTACATTAGGAATTGTATTAATGATAATTGGTTATTTCTTACTTGCCCAACCCGGTTCTTCAAAGTACTTTATCTATGTTGCATTAGGTATAATATCAGTAGGAACAGGATTCTTTAAAGGGAACCTGCAAGCACTTGTTGGTAAACTTTATGACGATGCCAACCTGAATAAATTCCGTGATGCTGCCTTTAGCTTATTCTATATGGGTATTAACGTTGGTGCTTTCTTTGCACCAAGTGCTGCCGAAGGAATGAGTAATTACTTCTTGGCCAAACACGGTCTTAGCTATAATGCCAATATCCCAAGTATGGCACATGAATATTTAGATTCAATTGCTCAGGGTGTTCCATTTACAGATACAGAACAGTATACTCAAATTGCAAAACAAGCGATTACCGGAGCAGATTACAGCTTTACAAATCTTGCCGAATTTAGTCGTTATTATATTGACAATATCAGTGCATCGTACAATTGGGGCTTTGGTATTGCTGCTGTAAGTATATTTGTTTCGTTACTTATTTTTGTTGTTTTCAGAAAGACTTATAAGCATGTTGATATTATGCATAAGCATATTGACAAAACAGAAAAATCAAATGTATTACAACTTACACCTGAACAAAATAAAAAGCGAATGATTGCTTTATCATTGGTTTTTATCGTAAATATTTTCTTCTGGATGGCATTTCATCAAAATGGATTTACACTTACTATATTTGCTCGTGATTATACCGTAACTCATGTTGGTAAAATTACTGCTGTATTGTTTGATTTAAATGCACTCTTACCTGTAATTGCAGCAATAATAGGTTTCGTATTTTTACTCGGAAAGAATTACTCATCAAAAATGAAACTAATAGGAGCTGCATTAGTTGTAGCCGGAATAGGTATAGCTTATTATGTAATTGGTGGTTTTGGCGATTCAACACCAATAAGCCCAATGAAATTCCAACACTTTAATCCTATTTTCATTGTATTTATTACACCTATCATTATTGGAATATTTGCAATGCTTAATAATAAAGGGAAAGAACCAAGTTCACCGCGTAAAATTGGAATCGGGCTTATCCTGGCAGCCTTAAGTTTTACCATTATGATTGTTGTTTCGTTTAACCTCGGCTCTGCCAGTGATTTTGTTCCGGGTGCAGCTGCAGATGCAATGAGAGTAACACCATACTGGCTAATAGCGACATATTTCAGTTTAACTATTTCCGAACTGTTTTATAGTCCGATTGGTATTTCATTTGTGTCAAAAGTTGCTCCACCTAAGTGGTCGGGCTTCATGCAAGGTGGTTGGTTAGGTTCAACAGCAATTGGAAATTTACTTGCAGGACTTATTGGACCATTTTGGCAAGATTGGGAAATGTGGCAATTCTTTGCTTTACTTGTAGGAATGCTTTCACTTTCGGCAATTTTTATTTTTATAATAATGAAAACATTAGAAAACGCAACTAAATAAGCTGCCGTTTGAAAAAATATTAAAGAAGCTGCCCAATGGCAGCTTCTTTAGTTTAACATAAACATATATGTCTGATAACTACAAATATATCGATCTGGGTTATATCAATAAAATAGCTGATGGAAATATTAAAATTATTAAACGATTGTTAAAATCATACATACGCTCTATCCCGGGATATATTAAAGAAATGAATATGACTTTTAATAGTAGCAGTTGGCATTTGCTTGGAAATGCTGCATACAGGGCAAAAGACATAATGCCAATTGTAGGGCTAAAACAGTTTGCACTTGACTTATACGATTTAGACATGCTTTGCAGAGAAGCAAAAGATGTAGAAGCAATAAAAAAACTTGTTGATAAATTCAGTATTGAAGGCAAAGAGGCTGTTGAAGAGATAAAAGATGCACTATCAAAATATGAGAAAACAGAATAATAATTCATTATATAAAATTCATGTTTTTTAGTTTGGTATATTATTATTGCTTAACTACTTTTGGGCTCTTAAAATTTATTATTATTAAACAATCCGAATAATTATTTAAAATGGAAAAAATTAAAGTAAGCAATCCTGTCGTTGAATTAGACGGCGATGAAATGACGCGAGTAATATGGACATTCATTAAAGAAAAATTAATCTTTCCTTATCTTGACTTAGATATTAAGTATTACGATTTAAGTGTCGAACATCGTGATGAGACAAATGACCAGGTAACAGTTGATTCAGCCAATGCAATTCTAAAATATAATGTAGGAATCAAATGTGCAACTATTACTCCTGACGAGGCTAGAGTTGAAGAATTTGATCTTAAAAAAATGTGGCGTTCTCCAAATGGTACAATTCGTAATATCCTTGGAGGAACAGTTTTCCGTGAGCCAATATTAATGAAAAATGTTCCTCGACTTGTGCCGGGTTGGAAATATCCTATTTGCATAGGACGTCATGCTTTTGGCGACCAGTATAAAGCAACCGATTTTGTGACAAAAGGAAAAGGTAAACTGACTATTACATTTACCCCCGAAGATGGTGGTGAAGTTCAGTCGTATGATGTATACGACTTTGATAATGGCGGTGTTGCTATGGCTATGTATAATACCGACGATTCAATAAGAGGATTTGCACATGCTTGCTTTAATCAGGCAATTGCTAAGCAATGGCCTTTATACCTTTCAACAAAAAATACTATTCTGAAGAAATATGACGGCCGCTTTAAAGATATTTTTGAAGAAATTTTCCAAAGTGATTATAAAGCTAAATTTGATGAATTAGGTATCACTTACGAACATCGTTTAATTGACGATATGGTAGCTGCTGCTCTTAAATGGGAAGGTAAATTTGTTTGGGCTTGTAAGAATTATGATGGCGATGTACAATCAGATACTCTTGCTCAAGGATTCGGCTCACTTGGTTTAATGACATCTGTTTTGGTTACACCTGATGGTAAAACTGTTGAGGCTGAGGCTGCTCATGGAACAGTAACACGCCATTTTAGAATGCACCAAAAAGGCAAACCAACATCAACTAATCCTATTGCTTCTATTTTTGCCTGGACACGTGGTTTGGCATTCAGAGGCAAATTAGATAATAATCAAGCTTTAATCGATTTTACAAACAGCCTTGAGCAAGTTTGTATTGAGACCGTAGAATCAGGAAAAATGACAAAAGACCTTGCTCTTACTATTCATGGCAGCGAGCTAAAAGAAGAACATTACCTGACAACTGAACAATTCTTAGATGCTTTAGACCAAAATCTTCAAGCAAAATTAAAATAAGAAATAAAAGTATTTATAAGGAGCCGGAATTTTTGTTCCGGCTTTTTTTGCTTTAAACTTAAATCTTCAATTTGGCTTATTATGAAAAATAATTTAAAAGTTTCAATCGTACAATCTGTAATTATGTGGGAAAATATTGACGGTAATTTAATGCATTTCGGCAATAAACTAGACGAAATTGAAGAATGTGATTTAATTGTATTACCCGAAATGTTTACCACTGGTTTTTCAATGAGGTCATCTGATTTGGCTGAATCAATGACAGGAAAAACTTTGCAATGGTTGAAAGAAAAATCTGCCCTTAAAAATGCTGATATTGTTTGCAGTTTAATAATTAGAGAAGCCGGCAAGTATTACAACCGATTGGTATGGATGAGGCCCGACGGCACTTTTGAGACATATGATAAACGACACCTTTTTCGTATGTCAGATGAGCATGAGCATTTTTCGCAAGGCAGTAAGCGTTTGATTGTAGAAATAAAAGGATGGCGTATTTGTCCGCTTATTTGTTACGATCTGCGTTTTCCGGTTTGGAGCAGGAATAACGAGAGCTTCGATGCCCTAATATATATTGCCAACTGGCCTGAAAGTCGTCGAGGACCTTGGCAAATTTTGTTAAAAGCCAGAGCAATAGAAAATCAAGTATATGTTGTTGGGGTAAACCGTTTAGGAAAAGATGGGCAGGGTACAGCTTTCGCAGGAGATTCAGCTGTGATAAACCCCAAAGGAATTAAAATAAGTAAAACAAAAGCATTTACAGAGTCTGTTGAAAGTATTACTCTTTCACTTGAAGAATTAAATGATTTCCGAAAAAAGTTTCCGGTAGGTCTAGATGTCGATAAGTTTCAATTGATAGATTAATCTACTCTAATATTTATTAACTCAACAAAATGCTTTTTATGTTTTTACGAACTTCACCAAATGAACTCTCTTGTTGTTATCAATAATAGTAATAAGGTATAAACCGGCAGATAGATAATTTACATCAATTTTCTCTTTTATTTCGTTACCCGAAAGATGTAAAAGCACTTGCCCTGTTGAGTTGTTTAGAAATAACTCTTGCGGAACTAGAGTTCCTAAATTTAGGGATAAGATATTTTCGACAGGATTCGGATAAACGGAAATAAGATTCTCTCTATCCTCAAACTCTTCAATATTGATTGTATTGATTAAATCAAAACGTATCTCTGCCAAACCACTGCACGACGGGTCGCCCCAATTGCTTATTACTGTAATTAAAACATATCTGGCTGTCTCACCATCAAAGTCGGGTCCGTAGAATCCGCTGTAGTTATTAGTCCCGTCAGCTTCCTGAAACTGAGTGTAAGCAAGCTCTGTCCATGTGCTTCCATCTGATGAATAATCGATATAAACATCTTTTATCCCGCGGTTTGTATGTCCTGCAACATTATAATTCCACACATACATTGAACTTAACTCGTAGTTGTATCCAAAATCATATAAAATCCAATGACCGCTACCACGGACAGGGTTCGGATTTATTTCCTCTGTACACGACAACCAACTATCTTCTGCTGTGTTTGAATGATGGTCGTTACCACATTGTGAGTAAGAACTTAGGTTTACAAATGTACTTAATACAATAGTCAGTAATGATATTTTAAGAGTTTTCATAATATTTAAAATTAAAGATTTAAGAAACCAAGAGGTAAATTTGCAGAACCCGGTGTGTAAAAATTATTAATATTCGGAAAAACATATGTTAAATCACTTACTTGAACTCCGAGCCATAAAGCCAATTCGGCAAAATACTCATCAGTTGATGTAGTTGGAATAAGAATACCTCCTCCAAGCTCTAAATCGCTGCCTAAAGCCAATGATGGAAACTCGCCATATATTTGCCCTCCATTTATATTTCCTCCCATAACCATTACATTTCCTCCCCATGCATGGTCAGAGCCATTCCCGTTTGAGGTTAATGTACGACCAAACTCCGAGTTGGTAAATGCTACAACTCTATCGTCGTAACCAATTTCTTCCATTGCCATTTGAAACTCATTCATTGCTGCACTTACAACTGCAAGCATCTCAGTTTGCTTGTTTAACACTTCATCGTGATGGTCCCAACCTCCCATCTCAACAAAAAATACCTGACGGCTGATTCCAAGCGTATTCTGAGCTGCAATTGTTTTGGCAATCATGTGAAGGCTTTCAGACAAATCAGTTTCTGAGAATTGTGTGGTAAATGGTGTTATACCTGCAATTGCCGAACTAAACTCTGTGTGATTTTGCTGTGACTGAATTATCTTATCGCGATATGTTGTTTTGAAAATATCATCATATTGCTGATTCAGCAATTCTTCCACTCCGCTGTGTAAAATTTGATCCTCCCAAGCCGGACTTTCAAAAACATTTATACCAACGCTGCCATTACCGAAATTCTGTATTGCAAATTCATTTGTTTGTTCACCTGCCTGAAAAACATTTGAACCCGATAAGGAAATATTCATTGATATTTGGCTATTAGTATTCATTGAAGAAAGAACGTCTGCCATTCGGCCTCCCCAGCCTCTTGCCGACCTAAGATGTGGTGTTGATGTTTGCCATTGTTGCGATTGGTCGGAATGAGAAAGCAAGCCAAGAGGTAACGGAACTAAATTATTAATAAACTGAGGTTTAGTAGTTGGTTCAACTAATGTGCCTGTATTTGCCAAAAATGCAAGTTTCCCGCTGTTAAATAATTGCTGTACCTCAGGCATTGAAGGGTGCACTCCAAATGCTTTTCCGTTTATATCAGTATAATTCAGATTTAACAAATCGGAAAGTGGAAGGGCAAGATTTGAACGTGTGTTTTGATATTCGCTATACGCAGCAGTACTGTTAGGGACAAGCATATTAAAACTGTCGTTTCCGCCTGAAAGTAAGATGTAAACCAATGCTTTATAATCTCTAAAACCGGAACTTGCCGATGATGGAACTGATAATGCCCTGGCAAGAACAGAACCGGATGAGAGGCAAAGAATTGACCCTGCACCAATAGCGGCCACTATACTCTTTCCAAGAAAATTACGGCGTGATATATTTTTATTTTTCATACTAGATTCTTTATTGATTATTAACAAATTATTTTCGAATTGTATAGTCCGATGCTCCTAAAACTAAATATATGGCAGCTTTTGTAATTGTCTCGTCATTTGTGTATTGAAGCTGATATATTGTGTTTGTTATTGTTGTTAATGTTTCATCTGAAAGTAAACCACCGGCAAGAATAATATTTAACCTGTCGACTAATTCGGCAGGATTTGATGCCAAAGCAAACTCATCGCTTAAATCAATAGTTACATAATCATCGGGGTCTAATTGATTCCAGTCAAATTCAGGAATATTCATTTCCGCATCATTAGCTATGCTTGATACTTCCATATAATAGTTATTTACAAGCATATCATAAATAAGATTGTAATAATTAATAAGAGTTGATGATGTGTGTATCTGAAATTCGGGAGCAAAGATGTCAGCATCGGCAATAGGGCCGTTTGGCTGGTAATCGGGTAAAAAGAAATTAAATACCGATGGAGCAGCTAGCACACTTTGATGAGTTGCATATTGGTAAAAATAGCCCATATTCCACATCCTGCCTGAATTATTACCTGCATTAAATGCCCGCATTAGTTGTGTATATCTTAGCAATGGCTCACTAAGTTTTCCTGCATTTGGGTCGTTTAACCAAATACAATCGTGTGCTTCGTCGTCAAGTAAAATTGCTTTTACTACAGCTTTTAAATCACCTCTAATTCCCGAACCGTTGTTATTAAAAACCGTTGCTACTCTTTGAATATATTCGGGACTGGGGTTTGATTTTATTAATCGCTGGATAAGTCTTCGGCTAATAAAAGGTCCCACATTCTGATGATTGTACAAATTGTCGATGGCAGAGTTAATATCCTGCATTCCTGTTTGTCCGGAAAGTACTGTAAAGTTATTTAACAAATGTTTCTGTCCCGGCTCATGCCAGTTATCAAACATTTGCATTGGTGTCCACATATTAATTGTACCAACAAAAGAATTATACCAATTCCCCCATTCAACAATTACATTAGATAAATCTTCCCATGGCCAATAATATTGTCCGGGTGCCAATCCGGTAAAAATCTTAGCAAATTCTTTTATATCATCGTTGTCATAAGTTAGAACATAGTTACCATCATTATCAACCACTCTGGTTCCATCAGTATTAAGCTCGTATAATCCTATAGAGAATAACTGCATTATCTCTCGTGCATAATTTTCGTCTGGGTGGATATTATTTGCAATGTCAGATTTTGGATTATTCATATGGCTAAGATAATATCCCATTGCAGGATTCATAGTTACATCATATAAGAGATTACGATAATTGCCAAAAGCATTTTGATACAACATATCGTAATAGCCGGCAATTGCAGGACCGGAAATATCAAGATCAGATTTTTCAGAAATTACAAAAATCTCACTTAAGGCTAATGCTACCCTTTGTCTTACAAGGTCTTCAGATTTCATAATATTATTCCACCAAGCCATTCGCCAATAAAAAGAATAAGGTAAAACATTATCGTTACCAATAATATTTGTGTCGCCCCACTGTTGTGAATAGGCATCAACAAAATGATCCCATATCATCCATGTGGTATCTAAAAATGAAACCTGTAAGGGCATGTTTAGTTGTTCGTCTAACCAGGTAGCATATCCAATCTCCGAAACATATTCAATTGTTTCGTAATCGGCACCAAGAGTTGATTGAATTAGAAAGCGGGAGGCATCGTAAAGATTAGGACTTAGCCCACTTCCATCTGTTGTATTATCGCCTGTTGAAAAGCTTTCGTTACTACTTGTTGTAATGCTTATTCCTTCATTATGTCCGGCACCAAGGTAATCGGTATAAATTTGGGCTTTAATGTTTACAACAAATAATAAGAAAAAAAATACTGAGAGCTTTATTTTTTTCATATTTCAATGTATTAGTCTAATGTTAATAGCATTTGTAATGTAAATATTGTTTTTTCTAATACACATGAATTCTGACTTACCCTTATGGGTATATTAATAAAAACATAATAAACTTTATATCTGAGTTCCCGGAGTGAAGGTGAAACAGTAGTTGTTCTTACCATTCTGCCTCATCCTCAAAAATTGTAAAAACCTGAAACAGCTTGATTATTTTTATTAAATCCTAGCAAATACGAATTAGTCAACACTACATTCATCTCTGGCCTTGTTACTGAGCTTAGTCGAAGTATCGAGACGAATGCTTAGTTGTTGGCGTTTCGTAATTTCTTTTTCATCATTTTATCTCAATCTTTTTACCAAGAAATTTTGGCTTTTTACCAAATATCAAGTCTAGAACCATTTTTACTCTCGCAAATCTTTCCCTTAATTTTGTTTTAAATCCATAATGAACATTAACATCTTTGGCATTAAATCCTACAGCATTAATATCTTTTCGCTTTGCAATATAAACTGCTCTCTCGTTATGAAATTGTTGAGAAATTATCGTAATGCTTCTTTGTCCGAAAATCTCTTTGGAGCGAACTACTGAGTCTAAAGTCCGAAATCCAGCGTAATCAAGATATATTTTGTTCGAGGGAATTCCTTTTTTAATCAAATCCTCCTTTATTGTGGATGGTTCATCATAGACCTTTGTTGAATTGTCTCCGCTAACAAGGATAAAGTCCACCTTTCCTGCTTTAAACAATTTTACAGCAGCTTCAATCCGATACTTATAGTACAGATTAATCCGTCCATTTGACAGAATTTTCCCAGTCCCTAAAAACAAACCAACTTTGTTATATGGTATTTCTTTAGTCGAATTAAAAACTTTATCTGAGGTAGATTTCTCAACAAGTCTATCCACCACAAAAATTCCAATCAAAGAGAGAATTCCAATTAGTATTCCAATTTTCAATATTTTTTTAACGTATCTCATTTAGTTTGCAGTGTCGTCTTTTGAATGCCCCACAAATGCATCCTGTCTAAAAACCACCTTAATTTTTGCTCAAAGCTACAAAATTAGGACTAAAAATAGCCTTTCTGAGCAACTATCTTTATTGGGTATATTCAGCTAGTAAATCCGAATTAGTCAACACTGCATTAATCTCTGGCCTTGTTGCAGAGTTTATCGAAGTATCGGCGAGACGAATGCTTAGTTGTTGTAAATCGTTTATTGAGTTTCTTTTTCTAATTTCGTTGGGCTCATTCTATTATCAAAAATTGTAATTACAAATATAGTCTTTGAATTAAATTTATAAAATAATGAAGTTTGTTTAGTTACAATAAGCATTCGTAAACCTTTCACCGAATTAGTTTCGATACAACTTTCAGGATACTTTTGTATTTTGGTAAGCGATTTATCTAACTTTTTCAAGAAGTTGTTTTTATCTTTTAATGACCATTCTTTTTCAAGGTATTCAAGAAATTTACCTAATCTATTAGATGCATTTTTTGATAATACAACCCTTCTCATTTATCTGTATTCTTTTACAAAATATTTATAATCAACAGTTTCTCCTCGTTCAACTTCGTCAATACCTTTTTGTATATCACTTTTCTGTTCCTGAGATAATACATCCCAAAAATCAGTTGTCTTACTTTTTGAAAAAAGCCTCCTTATAGAACTCAAAATATTTGGATTGTTTGTGTCCAAGATCATTCTAACTAATTCTAATTTTTCTGCTTGTATATTCATTAATTTTCTTTTTGAGCAAATTTACAAATTTTATTTGTATAATTCCATTTTTTGTAAATAGCTATATTGATTTAGGTATATTATAATGATTTACAACTAGTAAATAGATAGACAAATCACTTTTTTTTGTAGGGTTTTTTGTCTTTTAACCCAAGATATTCCAACGGGATGATTACGTTCTTTTTGATATTGTTGCTTACATGGGATAAATTAATGTTGTTTTAATGCCCAAATGTAGCATTTACTATTTGAATTTATCCTAATCTCAATCGTTTTTAAGGCTTAACTAATTACAAATAGCATGTTTGTTTTATACTGCCATTAAGGTATTTAGAGCTGCAAAGCACCGAATTGTAAATAACGCAACAATATTTTCTGTTTTTGCTTTTTGTACGATAGCTGGCAGATGTAAGAAAAAAAAAGGCTAGGTTGTAAGCTAATAGAACTTACGAAATCCAATTATTTCTCTAACTTCTTTAATTGTTTTCGATGCATTTACACGGGCTTTCTCTGCACCCATTTTTGCTACTTTACTTAAATATTCATCGTTGTGAGAAATATCTTCAATTCTTGCTCTAATAGGACTTACAAACTTTATAATGTCTTCGGCAAGTTGTTTTTTTAAGTCACCGTAACGGATGGAACATTCTGCATACGAATTTTTAAAATGCTCAATAGTACTTTGTTCCGAAACTACATTCATTAAGGCAAACAGATTACTTATAGGTTCTGTAAAAGCTGAGTTTGGCTCACTTGGTCCGCTATCGGTAACGGCACGCATTACCTTCTTCCTGATTGCTTTGTCTGAATCTGCTAAATATATTCCATTACCATCAGATTTTCCCATCTTTCCCGTTCCATCTAATCCAGGGATTTTAACAAGCTCTTCGTTAAAATTAAAAGCCTGTGGCTCGGTAAAGTACTTTATTTTATACATGTGGTTAAATCGTTTAGCAAATTTGCGAGCCATTTCAAGATTTTGCTCCTGGTCTTTTCCAACCGGAACTTTACTAGCATGGTGAATGATGATATCTGCAGCCATTAACACAGGATAGGTAAGCAAACCGGCATTCACATTTTCGGGTTGTTTCCTCACTTTATCTTTAAATGAAGTTGTACGTTCCAGTTCTCCAATATAAGCATTCATATTTAGCAAAAGATATAACTCTGCTATTTCCGGCAAGTCGCTTTGCACGTATATAGTTGCTTTTTCAGGGTCTAGCCCTGCTGCAAGATATTCAGTAAGTACCTGCTTCACATTTGAGTGTAAATCGGCAGGGGTTGGATGTGTAGTTAGTGAATGGTAATCGGCAATAAAGAAATAGCAATTATGCTCATATTGCATTTTTATAAAATTCTTAATTGCTCCAAAATAATTTCCCAGATGAAGATTTCCTGTTGAACGAATACCACTTAAAACTGTTTCCATAGTTATTGTTATAAATTATAAGAAAATTTGCAAATTACCTATCTTTGCAAATATTTGCACAAAGATAAATGAAAATTAATAATGAGGATAGTGTTAAATGAATATTCTGGAAGAAATAAAGGCATCGTTTAAATTCGGGAGTAATCTTGTTAAGTTAATTTATATTAATTTGGCTGTATATGCTCTTGTCCTGTTGCTCGAATTAGTGTCTTTTTTATTTCGTTTAAACGGAATTGATAAATTTATATTAGACTTTTTTGCTGTTCATACGAATATTACTTTGTTATTTACCAGACCATGGACAATAATTTCATATATGTTCTTACATATGAACTTTTTGCATATATTGTTTAATATGTTGTGGCTATATTGGTTTGGTACTATATTTATTAAATTTTTGAATCAAAAACAGTTAGTAACGGTTTATCTTTTAGGGGGAATATTAGGTGCTGTGTTTTATATTGTTGCATATAATTTATTTCCTGTTTTTGCAGATGTTAAAGTCTTAAGTAACAACAGGGGGGCATCTGCATCAATAATGGCGATTGTTGTTGCTGCTGCAATGATAGCACCCGACTACGAAGTGTATATCCCTTTCTTAAACCAAGTTAAAATAAAGTATATTGCACTTGTTTTTATTGCACTTGATTTATTGCAGATTCCAATGGAAAATGCAGGTGGACATATTGCCCATTTAGGTGGAATGGTTTTAGGCTTTTGGTATGTTAAAAGTTATCGCCGTGGAAAAGATATTGGACGCAGTTTCGACAGGTTTATGGATTATTTGTTTTCGTTGTTTAAGAAACCAAAGAAAATGAAAGTAACACATAAGCGTGCAATGACCGATATGGAATATAATGCCCAAAAAGCCGACAAGCAGGCAAGAATTGATATGATATTAGAGAAAGTTAAAAAGTCGGGATATGATAGCCTCTCGAAAGAAGAAAAAGATTTATTATTTAACATGAGTGATAATTAATTGAGTTGTTTTGAGAAAGTTTATTTATAAGTTAGTAGTACTTATTAATATTGTTGCATTGATACCGATGTTAGTTGCATATGTGTCGGTGTATATAACACCCGAGAAACTTTGGTTTCCGGCATTATTTGGCCTTGCATATCCTTATTTATTATTTATAAATTTCTTATTTGTGATATTCTGGATGTATCATAAAAAATGGGTTTTTCTATTTTCTCTTTTAACAATAATCCTTGGCTGGAATTACCTCAAAGAAACATTTCAGATAAATTTCAATAATATTGAACATGCACAGACTGAGAATTTTAAACTTCTGACTTACAATATTCGTTTGCTCGATAAGTATAATTGGTCAAATGATAAGAATACATCTCAAAATTTACTTGATTTTGTTGAGGAAAATAATGCTGATATTATTTGCTTGCAGGAAGTACCGGGAAATAAATATAAAAAGCCGGATAAACGTATTTTGAAAAAACTATTAAAGAGGCGAAACTTTTATTATTCATCAGGTATTAAATCAAATGTAGGCGTATTAACAATCTCAAAGTATCCTATCATAAACAAAGGAACAATCAGTTTTGGAGCATCAAGCAATGTAGCAATATTTACCGACCTGAAAATAGATTATGATACAATACGGGTCTATAATCTTCATTTACAATCTATTTATCTTGACCCATCAAAATATAAACTTCTCGACTCTTTAAACTTCAATCGGCAAGAGCGTAATTTAAAAGAGGCAGGCGATATCTTAAGTCATCTAAAAAATGCATATAAGCTTAGGGCTCAACAGGCTGATAAAATAGCTCGTCATATTGAGCAATCACCTTTTGCAGTAGTTGTTGCAGGTGATTTTAACGATACACCAATTTCATATTCGTATCATAAAATTAGAGGCGAACTGAATGATGCTTTTATTGAATCCGGAAGTGGAATATCAAACACATACATCGGGAAGTTTCCATCTTTTAGAATTGACTATATATTGCACAGCGATAGGTTAATCTCATCTGATTACGAAGTTAAGCATGTGAAATATTCCGATCATTATCCTTTATTTTGTAATTTTGGACTAAATTAAATATTTAATAATTAGTATAAAATGATGAAAACAATAAAAATAATAACAATAAGCTTTTTTAGTTTATTAATCATTGCCTGCTCTGTAAATCCTTTTACGGGACGAAAGCAGATGACATTTTTGCCAGAGAGCATCTTGCTGCAAATGAGTTTAACTAATTATCAAGACTTTCTGTCGGCAAACAAACCTGTTCCTAAAACAGATGCTAATGCCAGGTTAGTTGAGAATGTTGGCAAAAAGATTGCCGGCTCGGTTGAGAAGTTTCTAAAAGATAATGGCTCTGAAGACCGCATTAAAGAATTCGATTGGGTATTTAATCTTGTTGATGAACCAACACCAAATGCATGGTGCATGCCCGGAGGTAAAGTTGTCGTTTATTCAGGAATATTGCCTTATACAAAAAGCGAAGCCGGTCTTGCTACAGTTCTCGGACACGAAATTGCTCATGCGGTTGGCAAACATGGCAATGAGAGATTGTCGCAACAGTTAGTGGTTACGCTAGGAGGAATGGGATTGCAGTATTATTTAAAAGAAAAGCCCGAAGAAACAAAGCAACTGTTTATGCTTGCCTATGGTGCCGGCTCAACACTTGGTACTTTGGCTTATTCGCGAAAGCACGAATCTGAAGCCGACCAGATGGGAATGGTTTTTATGGCAATGGCTGGTTACGACCCTTCAAAAGCAATTGAATTCTGGGAAACCTTTGCCGCAGCCGGAGGTGCTGAACCTCCTGAGTTTTTAAGCACTCATCCCAGTAATGCCACACGTATTAGAAAGTTAAAAGAGTTCTTGCCGGAAGCAATGAAGTATTATAAGAAATAGTACAAGGTATATTTTGATAGTTTTAAGAGAATTATTGTTTACAATCAAGCTTCGTTGTTATTGTAAATATTCATTCTCTAATGTTTGAAATAATTAGAGGGGACTTCCTTATTTACACTTTATTTGTAGCTATACGCAACTATTTATTTTATATTATAGTCATGTAAAAATAAAAGCAATAAATGTAAGTTAATATCAATAGTTGTAAAAAAATAATCAAGTTAACCCACAAGCTAATGAAGCAATTTTTTTTAATTACCTCTCTTCTTTTTGTAATCATATTTCAGGCATATAGCCAAAACTATACAATAAGCGGCTATGTTCAGGATGTTGAAACAGGTGAAAAACTTGTTGGTGCAAATATTTTCGATGCTGTAAATCTAAAGGGAACAACAACAAATACTTATGGCTTTTATAGTATCACTTTACCTTCCGGCGATTATCAGCTTAAATTCAGTTACATCGGTTATAAACCTCAGGTAAGGGATGTGAAGCTGGATATGAATATACACATGAACGTTGAGCTTAAAACATCATTGGAATTGTCTGAGGTTGAGGTTACTGCAGATAGAATAGACAGGGAGGTGAAATCAACTCAGATGAGTTCAATTAAGTTATCGGTAAAAAAGATTGAAGAACTGCCTGCTCTTCTTGGCGAGGTTGATGTAATTAAAACTCTTCAATTGCTTCCCGGAGTTCAATCCGGTACCGAAGGGGCAAGTGGTTTATATGTCAGGGGTGGGGGACCTGACCAAAATTTGATTTTATTGGATGGTACTCCTGTTTATAACGTATCTCACCTTTTTGGTTTTTTCTCTGTATTTAATGTTGATGCAATAAACAATATTGAATTAATTAAAGGAGGTTTCCCCGCCAGATACGGAGGTCGTCTTTCTTCGGTACTTGATATCGGGCTAAAGGAAGGTAATATGAAGAAGATAAAAGGAAGTGCTTCTGTTGGATTAATATCAGCAAAACTTACTATCGAAGGTCCTATTATTAAGGATAAAACTTCTTTTATAGTTTCTGCTCGCAGGACTTATCTTGATTACTTGGCTCAACCATTAATAAGAGCAATAAATAATGAGCCAAATGTGTCACAAGGTTATTTCTTTTATGACCTTAACGCAAAGATAAACCATAAATTATCGGATAGAGACAGGTTATATCTAAGTGTTTATACGGGTGAGGACAAGTTTTACCGAAACCAGAAACCTTATGAGTATTTGTATGATGGTAATATATATACAGAGGAATCTAAATCGGGATTGGGTTGGGGTAATATTACTTCGGCTTTTAGATGGAACAGGAGATGGACAGATAAGCTTTTCGGAAACACAACTCTTACATATAGTCAATATAACTTCAATGTAAATCAGTTTGCACAAAATATTACCGAAAGCGATACGGGTACCGTAACAGAGTTAAATTCTTTAAAATATCTTTCTGGAATTCAGGATTATACGGTAAAGGTTGATTTTGATTATTTACCGAATCCTGATCATTTTATAAAATTTGGAATAAGTAATATTTATCACACTTTTAAGCCGGGTGTTTCGGTTTATAAAATTATGAACGAAGAGGCTGCCAATGTTGATACTACTATGGGCGAAACAAGTATTTATGCTAATGAATTTGCCATGTATATAGAAGATGATTACAAGATATCAGGAGTACTTAAGGCAAATATTGGCTTGCACTATTCCGGATTTCTTGTAAATGGTAAGATGTATAACTCATTAGAACCACGTTTGTCAATGAGGTATTTGATTAGTGAAAAATGGTCGGCAAAGATTTCGTATGCAAAAATGACACAGTATATTCATTTGCTTACCAACAATAATATTGGTTTACCTACTGATTTATGGGTGCCTGCAACTGATAGGGTATTACCTCAGCAATCGTATCAAATTGCCGCAGGTATTTCTACAATATTTACCGATAAGTATCAGCTTTCAGTTGAAGGATATTATAAGAAAATGAATAATCTGATTGAGTATAAGGATGGTGCATCATTCATGGGTACAAATAAAGGATGGGAAGATAAGGTAGAAAGCGGGAAAGGTTGGTCATATGGAGCGGAAGTGTTTCTCGAAAAAAAATTAGGAATATTTACCGGCTGGATAGGATATACATTATCATGGACCAACCGCCAGTTTAAAGGTATTAATTTGGGTGAAAAATTTCCTTACAAATACGACAGAAGAAATGATATTTCTATTGTTCTTAGCGTTCCTATGAATGATACATGGAGCTTTTCGGCAACCTGGGTTTATGGCACCGGTACTGCTCATACACTTCCAACCGAGAGATATTACGGCCAAGGGATGTATAATTATTATTACGACATATATGGTCCTGGAACTGAAAATACTCAAAGCTTGTTTAATGGCGAGATTAATCATGTTGATGGACGTAACTCAATAAGGGCTGCCGACTACCATCGTTTGGATGTTAACTTCAGGAAAATACATAAAACAAAACTTGGAGAAATGGCTTTTAATATTGGTGTATATAATGCATATAACCGTAAAAATCCATTCTATTATTACATTGGGTATGATAGCCGTGGAAACAGGGCACTAACAAGAGTTAGTCTTTTCCCGTTTATTCCTTCAGTAAGTTGGAGTTTTAAATTTTAGTATAAAACCTTAATATAAATATAATGGCTTTAAAAAATAATATTTTCATAATCTCACTGCTTCTTATTCTTGGATTTTCTGCTTGTGAAAAAACTGAGAAAATTGACGATTTCCCTTTACGTCATTCTAAATTAGTAGTAAACTGCTATTTTAGCGAGAATGAGGAATGGCAATTTCAGGTTAGCAAAAGCCTATCGGTTTTGGATAATGCCCAGCTCAAGCTTATTGATAATGCCACAGTAAAGTTATTTGAGGATACTTCCTTATTAGCTACAGTATCAGAGCAGAATACAATGTCATGGTACACAATACCCAATATCTTTCCACAAGTAGGTCACAGCTACCATATTGAAGTTAGCTCACCTGATTTCGGAGCTACTTTAAAAGCCTCTGACAATTGTCCGGTTCCGGTTCCTATTGACAATGTAAATCTTTCTATTACCGATTCTTCATTTTATTCTTATGTTGATTATGATGGTACGGTTTTTACCGGTGGCGACATTACCGGTAAGTTTGATCTAAGTTTTGACGACCCTTCAAATAGTAGTAATTACTATCAGATATCAGTTTATTCTATAGATACGATTTGGTATGATGAGTATAATTTTTCATTAAATAAAAGAGAAATTTATTTGTCATCAGACGATGTAGTAATTAGTGGAAATTCCGAGGTTAGTTCTGATAGTCCTACATTATTATTCTCAGACGAATTGTTTAACGGTCAGAAATATTCGATAAGTCTTTCTTTTAATGATTGGCTTGACTCAGAGGGCAAATATTATTTCCTTGAGCTTGAATCAATAACTAAAGCAGGTTATTTATATAGAAAAACTGTTGAAGAATTTAGCAATTCACAATACGATATGTTTGCAGAACCTGTTCAGGTATATTCAAATATTGATGGGGGTTTTGGAATATTTGCCGGCTACTCGAGTTATGTCGATTCTGTTTATTTTTCAAGATAGGGTCAATAAGTATAATTTGGCATAGAAAATCCTCAAAAAAATAAACTTAAAAATATTTGGTACTTCTAAAAATCTGTTTTACATTTGCAGTGTTCTAATAATGTAGTACACTAAAACAGTAAAAGTATGTTGAATATTAAAGAAATGTCATTCGCTTACAAACGAAACAAAAATTTGTTTGAGAATTTGGAGCTGGATATCGCAAGTGGCAATATATATGGCTTGCTTGGCAAAAATGGAGCAGGAAAATCTACCCTTCTTAAGATAATGAGTGGTTTGCTATATTATCAAAAAGGTAGTGTTACAATTGATGGGCTTGATGTAGCAAAGAGATTGCCTAAAGTTTTATCCGATATTTATATTATTCCCGAAGAGTTCTATTTGCCCGATTTAAGTATGGAGAAATATATTGAGCTTTACTCGGTCTTTTATCCTAAATTTAATGAATCTTTTCTTAGCGATTTGATTAAAGAGTTTGGACTCGACAGAGGAAAAAAACTTCATAGTTTATCTTATGGGCAAAAGAAGAAATTTATTATTGCTTTTGCTATTGCAACAGAATGTTCAATTATATTAATGGATGAACCTACCAATGGTTTGGATATTCCTTCTAAAAGTAAATTTCGAAAGATTATTGCATCTGCAATTAATGACGAGAGGACCTTTGTGATTTCTACTCATCAGGTTCGTGATTTGGAGAATTTAATTGATCCCGTAATAATTATTGATGAGGGTAGAATTATTTTTAATGAATTTATTGAAACAATAAGCTCTAAGTTGAGCTTTGTTAAAACAGATAAAGAAAATTCTAAAGCCAAAGGGAAAGTGTTTTATACAGAGACAGTTTTTGGAGGAAATTACTTGCTGACCGAAAGGCTAAGTGATGAAGAATCTCCTCTTGATTTTGAATTATTATTTAATGCTGTTTTGAGTAATACTGTTGAGATTGTTGAACATTTAAATAATTAAGCTATGAATCAGATATTTGATATAAAAAGAATATATAAATACACCAGATTGAAGCTGGAAGTAAACAAGAAGTTGATTGTGTTAAGTGTATCCGGTTTTTTTGGTTTTGCCTTTATTGTAACATTCTTTATTGCAAATTTTTCTGCAAATCATGGAACTTACAATATGATTAATACATTTCACATGGGGACATTTGTCTTTATGCTTTTTGCAGGAATTGTAATTTTAGCCGGCAGAACATTCCATGACATGAATAGTCAGGAAAGATCAATTGCACAATTGATGTTGCCTATTTCTACATTTGAAAGGTTTTTACTGCATGTATTGACTTCTTCTGCCGGATGGATAATTATTAGCTTTGTTTCATATGAGCTTTTTGCTCTTTTTACAAACTTTATTTGGTCTTCGGTTTTTAACATTAGTATTGATACATTTTATATATTTAACAATGTGTCAACCTATGATGCGGTAAAGGTTTTAGAATCTCTTTTCTTTATTCATTCCATTTTCTTTTTGGGAGCAGGTGCCATTAAAAAATATCCAATGGCAAAAACGGCTTTATACCTTTTTGTTGTTAACTCGGTTTTTACCTTTGCAACAATGTTCTTCATTCTCATCCTTTTTGGCTCTTTTGAGAATTTTGCTTTAATAACCGGAAACTTTTATGATAATTATTTAAGTGAAGAACTGCTTCTTAAGGTAGGAGAATATTCTGAATATGTTTTTATAATTTTCATCCCGCTAGTACTTTATGTAGTTTCCTATTTTAAGTTAAAAGAGAGGGAGGTATAATATGGAATTTAGAGAGAAGCAAGCTATTTATATGCAAATAGCAGAGTATTTTAGAAATAATATTCTTAAGGATAAATGGAAAGCCGACGAGAAAGTGCCTTCTATCAGGCAACTTGCTGTTGAGCTTGAAGTAAATCCCAACACTGTGATGCGTACTTATACACATTTACAGGAAAGTAATATTATCTATAATAAGAGAGGTATTGGCTACTTTGTTAGCCCTGATGCAAAAGAAAGTATCCTTAAAGCAATAAGATTAAAATTTATTAATGATGATTTGCCACTAATCTTCAATAACCTGAAGATGTTGGGAATTACAATTAAAGAATTTGAGGATCTTTACAATAATTGGAGTATTAAGAATAATAATAATAAATCGTAGTAAAAATGGATCTATTAAAAAAAACAAGTAATAAAATTTTATTCGGACTACTTGCCTTTGGTTTAGCCTTAACATTTATTATGTTATTAGCCATCAGGTTATTTGGATAGAAAATATATTAATTATTTGGATAATGTAATTAAGATGAAAAACAAGATTAAAGTTGTTCTGCTTACTGCTTTGTGTATTTATTTTATATCATGTAACTCGCAGAAACATACTGCGTGGCAGCAAGATGTAAAAATTAACAAACTGGATTTTAAGAAAATCAGGTATAATACAGGTAAAGACGGTAAAGATACATTAGAGGTAGAATGTGTATTGAAGAATAATTCTGTTATTGACGGCTTCCCATGCTCAACAGAAAATGTAACATTATCTAAGGATTGGAAGCTTAAAAGTTTTGTCTTAGGGGATGATTTTGTAATGAGTGGGAATACTATTCCAAAAGGGACTTTTATTCGTGTATACAAGGATAGATTGTTATGCATGTTCCCTGAAGATGTAACTATCCAGTCATACCGATGCAGAGGTGACTATGATAAAATGGGAACGGAAGGGTATCAGGCATCTTTATACACGAGCGGTAGACTTCGTTATTTTTATCCTGTTGATGATGTGATGATTGATAATGTTTTTTGTAAAAGTTCACCATTTGCAGGTGTGAGATTGTATGAGAACGGTAAACTTAAGAAGTGTAAATTATCGAAGGATCAAACAATCTCCGGAGTGAAATATAAAAGAAACACAAACTTAAACTTTGATGAGAATGGCAATGTGGTTAAGGAATAAGATATTTGCAAGGTAAAGAATCTCAGAATTCCTGTACTATCAGTTTATTTCGATATCCGGATTTCTATTTTTTATTCGAGGTTTATTTACATTTAAAAAATTGATACTGATATAAATCATTATTAATCTGGTTTTATTTCTCGTTCTTTGTATTGATGTTACTTTAAGCAGATTATTTATTGAGCTTTATTTCAATTCTTAATTTTGCTTTAGATAATTTCAATAGACTATTAATTAAATGCTTAAGTTATGGTTACTTTGGAATGGAATGAAGATTATGAATTGAAAATTGATAAGATTGATGAGCACCATAAACGATTTCTTGAGATAATAAACCTGTTAATTAATGTAACTGAAAACAGGTCATGCGAAGAAGAAATTTCACTGGTCTTTTTTCGATTGATTTTTTATGTTGAGAATTATTTTATTGATGAGGAAATAATTCTTAAAGAGTATAATTGTACAAACCTCAAAGAGCATAAAGAAGAGCATAATAAATTTGTTAAGGAAATAATTAAGTTTCAGAATGAATACCAAAAACATGATAAAACAGTTTGCAAACGCTTATTGAATTACTTACAATCATGGTTTAATGAACATATCCTTGCTTATGACCGAAAGGCCGCAGAATTGATTTTAAAGAATGAGTCTATTAATAAGACAAATACAAACTAGAAGATAGCAACATAGATTGTAGAATAAACAAAAACAGCTCTGAGATTAAACTCAGAGCTGTTTTTGTTTTACTATTAAAAAATCTAAAACTATTTAATAATGCTTAATTGTTTGGTGTCGGTAAACAATGGAGTAACTATCTTATAGTAATAATTACCTGCAGCATACTTTTCGACATTAAATATTATCTGATGTTCTCCTTTCTCAAAATTGGCAGAAGTTAATATCTCTAGTTTCTTACCCAATACATTGTAAACAGCTAACTCAACATTTGTATCTTCAGCTAAAAAGAATTTAATAGTTGTGTTGTCGCTTACAGGATTAGGCATATTCTGATAAAGAAGGTAGGATTCAATTGTATTGTCTATATCGGCAAAATTCTCTACTACACTAATTCCGTCTTTCTCATAAATATTATCACCCTCTAACCATGATTCAACAGTAAGTTGATGTTCCTTATCTGAATCGTCATTCCATAATTTGAAAATAAAAGACTCATTTTCTTTAATCCCTTCGGTACTTGATGTTGTAAAGTCGTCGCCCCAAATAGTAATGGCTGTGTTATCTCCAGAGTATACCGATGCTCCAATCGGTACGCCATTTGTACTGTACACAGAAATCTCATCGCCATAAGTTGGAATATAACTTCCCCAGGCTGTAGCCGGGATACCAATTGTCATATTATTTCCGGTATTATTAAATCCTGTAAAGTGAACAGGTTTTAATGAAGTACTTTGTTTTGTTCCAATCACTGTTCCATTAGCAGGATAAAAGAATGAGAAAGTATTAATTGCTTTTATCTGATAGCCTTCACCAGGGTTCATATTACCTATTGCATTAATGCCATACAATGGCCAGTATATTAATCCGGAACCTGACTTGACAATTACAATATCACTTGAATTTGCACCAAGTATCAAGTCAATATCATAAGGTGTATCTCTTAAATAACTAATAATATTCCAGCCTTGTGATACTGTCATTTCAGTTGTTAATGGATTAACTTGAGTTCCTGTAATATCTACAAGGTTTTGAACTTCCATTTTTACCTGATAACCCTCGGTAATTGAAACATTACCAATTGTATTTAACCCATACTGAGGCCAGTATACATCTCCTGTGAAATTCTTTATAATATTTACATCATTTATAACAGGACTGAAAACTGCTGAAATATCAGGATCAACCGGAAGAATATATGTAGAAATAATACTCCAATTGTAAGGAAGTTCTACACTTTGAATAGAAAATAAACTAAAGTCTAATGATTCTATTCCACTAATCCCATTATCAGCATAATATTGCTGATTTGTGATATTGCCAAATCCAACAGGAAGATAATTAACACTTGTAAATGTATATTCTTCGTACGTGCCAAAATTTAAATGTAGTAGTTTCCATGTAAACTCTTCATTACTTCCAAAACCATCCTTAGTACTAGTTTGTGCATCATCACCCCAAGCAGTCAATGCTACTGTAGTACCATCCCATTGTATATATCCTCCACATTGTAAATCTCCGTTTAAGTCAGTGTAGAAAACACCAAGGTAATCACCATTTGCAATAGGACCATTATCTAATGTTAGAGAGGTTGTAGATGGGATAAGAATTGTATGGTTTGATCCGGTGGCAGTATAGGACCATGGTATAGTCAACATGTCAATAGCAACAGTGTCAATATAACTATCCCAACAAGTTGGATCAGAAATATCAGTAATTGTAAGAGTTACAACAAAAGAGCCTGACATAAAATAATTATTTGAAACAATATCAGAGCCTGAAGCAGTATTACCATCACCAAAGTCCCATTCAATAGTATAGAGTGAAGGGTCGAATGAATTTATTGTGGCAAAGTCAACTAAAAGTCCATTATTTGACCATGTAAATTCAGCATCGATGTTGCAACTTGAAGAGCCGCATGAAGCGAAAACCAGTTCAGAGTAAGTATCAAAGCAAGTCGGGTCGTTCAGGTCTTCAACATAAGCAGTAACCAAGAAATACCCCGAAGAGTTATAAGTGTGGTATACCCAGTCGCTACCGGTTTCTGTACTACCATCGCCATAGTCCCAAGTCACATAATACCCTGAGCTAGGATAAATATCATAAGTATAGAAATTATATTCGCAACCGGCTGAAGTATAAGTAAATTCAGCATCGATAGTACAGCTGCTCTGAGCTTGTAAATTGAAAATGTAGAAAATCAGAAGAAATAAAGTAAATATTTTTTTCATAATCATA
>JANTGP010000018.1 GCA_024762835.1 Bacteroidota bacterium | reverse complement strand
TAATTGTAGACAAATTTGCAATGCAACTGAAAATATGCCTAAAAACACATGCCGGGTTTAATAACAATTGAGGTGTTTATCGATTCTATTATTAAGAGTAAAATCTACTATTTCAAGCCATTCATATAACTTGAAGTTACCTGATGACCGTTTGCAACAGCTTTTTCTGCATTGGCTTTTGCATTAAGCTTATCACCCAACTTAAAATAGCATACCGAGATGTTATAATACAAAGAGCCTTTGTCATTGCCTGATTTTAAGGCAGCTTTAAAATCGGAAATTGCTTCTTCAAACTTATTTAGATAATATTTTGCAAGTCCCCTGTTTTTATAATATGATGTTTCGTAAGGATTTCTTTTTATTAAGATATTAAAATCGGAAATTGCATTCTCGTATTGCCCCCCGTATAAATATGAGTAAGCTCTGTTTTGAGCAATGCTAACAGGCGGGCAGCCAAGTTTACCTGCATGGTCAAAATCTTCTATTGATTTATCGTACTTCTTTAGTAAACCGTAAATTATTGCTCTGTTTAAATATGCTTTATAATCATTTGGGGTAAGTTCAACTTGTTTGTTATAAGCCTCAAATGCTTTGTCATATTCGTTACGCATACGATAGATATTTCCAATATTTCCCCATATTTGTTTATCCTTGCTTCCTCTATCTATCAGTACCTGATAATCTTTCATTGCTTTATCAATAAGTTTTAAATTGCCGTAGTAATTCCCCCTGTTTTTATATGCAACATCTGCACGAGGGTAATTATTAATGACTTGTGTCCATAAAGTCTCGGAATTTTTCCAAACCTTAATTTGCTTACGGCTTAAAACAAAAAACCATATTGCAAATGCTAATAATGCTAAGGCTGCAAGATATCTCATAAATTTAGCAGGCTTAGCTTTGCTATCCCATAATTTATTAAAATAATAGGCAATAATAAATAGTAAGCCAATATACGGGATATACGAATACCTGTCGGCCATAATTGCATTACCTACTGTAATTAGCTGTAAAACAAGTGCTACGGTTATTAGAAAAAATATCATCCCAAAGAAAATAGCTTTAGTTTTCTTAAGGCTGATTATTGCTAATCCGCCAATGCCCGCTGCAATAAAAGGCATTGCATAATACATACCGGGCAGGTTTCCGTTTGTAAGCAGGTTAGGGTAAGGGTAGAAGGTTGATAAATTTAGTGGCACAATAAGTTTGTAGATATACATCGTAAATCCATAACTGGCAAAAATGAACTTTTGGAAATATGTTATTACGCCATCTTTTGCCAAAGCACCACCTGCTTGTATCTTAATGGCTGCAATACCAACAATTATTGAGATAATGAGGAAAGGAATTTTCTCAAGTATAGCTCTTTTGTCAAATTTTCTTCCTTTATAGAAATCAATTGCATAAAAAACTACGGGTAAAGTCACCGCAACAGCTTTAGAGAATGAGGATAAGATGAAAAATATAAATGCAAGGAACAGGAATTTTAGTTTTAGTTTTTCAAGATATTTTAAATAAACAATCAAAGCTGTAATATAAAAGAATGTATAAAGCACATCTTTACGCTCGGCAATCCATGCAACAGATTCAACATGCATTGGATGAATGCCGAAGAATAAGGCAACTATAAAAGCGGGAATAATTTTTTTTCCGATAAGGAAATAAATAAAAAAGAAAACCAGTAAAGTATTTAACAAATGAAGTAAAAGGTTAGTAATATGAAAAGGCTTTGGGTTAAGGGGAGCTAATAAGTTTTGCTTGTCAATTTTTCCTTTAACTTTTGCATTTTTAGCATCAAAAGCAAGGCTAAGCATCGTTAAGGGGTGATAATTCAGCGAAACCGGTTTTGTAAATATTGCTTTTAGATTCTCTGTTTTTAGATCTCTAACTATTGGGTTTTCGGTAACATAAGTTGGGTCGTCCCAATTGGTAAAAGCATTGTTTAGAGATGGAATATACAATACCAAGGTGATTATTACAGCAAGTAATGCAGCAAACCATAATTTTAAGTTAAAAGCTTTCTTTTTTTTATTTACTTGAGCTTCTTTCTTCTTATTTCTTTTCCCTTTATACGACATGACTACAATTTTAAAAATACAAATATACTAATATTCAAATCTGTCAAGCTAATGTTGAATTATTATTTTAGAGTTCCCCTATAATAATTTACGGTAAAGTATAATCTCTACGCAACCAAACACAGAAAAACAGCATCTAAAAAAAACAGTGACAAAAGTTATTAAAATGACGAAACAATCTATTTTAAATATTTTTCTATTATTCACATTATTAATGTTTGTGTTTTCTTGTGAGAAAAGTCCTGATAAGGAAAAAGTTTACGGAAAACTAACAAGCTTTACCGATTGTAAGAACTTCAAGAATTTCTATGCTACCGATTCTGTTTCAAGTAATTATTCATGTGCCGAGTATTCTTATGTTAATAATACTTTGAGTATCACTCATGTTAATGCAGGCTTTAATTGTTGTCCGGGCTCTTTTGATGCTGATTTTGCTTTTGAAAATGATAGCATTAATATAAGCGAATACGAAACGGGAAGTGCATGTGATTGCGAATGCTTATATGATTTAGATTTTGAGATTTACAATTTGGAGGCTTCCACATATCGCATAGTTTTTATAGAGCCTTATGTTGGTTTATCAAATGAGGAATTAAGTTTTACTGTTAATCTAACAGATTCGGCTCAGGGCAGTTTTTGTGTTGAGAGAGTTCATTATCCATGGGGGTTGTAAATTATTATTGATGAGAAAACGTTTCATATCCATATTAATACTTCTTGTTTTGTATAGTCTTATACCTGCTCAGGATATTAATAATACAAAAGTAAAATATAAGTCATTTGATAATTTGAATTCTAAAAGTGAAAATGTTATTTCAGAACCGAATAAAGGAATGCTTACTGTTACAGAGATAAGCGTTTTTCCAAATCCAAGTATAAATGAGATTTACCTTAGAACAAACGGGGCACAGGGTCAAGTTAAAGTAAATATTTACAATGCAATTGGAAAACTTGTAAAATTAAGTAGAATTAGTAAGTTTGAACATGATTATTTTATTGATGTAAGCGATTTACGTAACGGTGTTTATTTTCTTAGTATTAAGGATTCTAAGAATTATTTTAGAACACAGAAATTGGTTATTGAAAGATCTTAAAATGAGACTTTATGAAGAAATTACTGATAATACTTATTGTTTTTGTTTCCTTTTTTTCAACTAAACTCTATTCTCAGCAAGGATTGCCTTTCTTTCTTGAAAAGAAAAATACAGTTGATGTTACTCTTGGTGGTGGAGGAATATTTGTTTCGGTAAATTACAGCAGAATTGTTTTTGTTGAATCAAAATATTTCTTGTGTGCTTCAGTTGGTATAGGTACTGCACCTTTTATTGGCGGTTCGACATATCCACATCAGCTTAGTATTAATTTTGGCAAAAAGCGTGATTTTCTTGAGCTGGGTTTAGGCGGTAGCTATTGGATAGGTAAAACAAATGCTTCGGGATATACGATTACCGATTTTTCATATAATCTTATGCCTTCAATAGGCTATAGGAGAAATTTTTCGAATAATTTTGTTTTTAAGATATATGGCACAGCTTTTATAAACCTTGCCGGTGTTTATGTGTTTGAAGATTACCCTGTTGTACCTTTTGGCGGATTAAGTTTCGGTTATTCGTTTTAATAAAGAATATATCAATCTGTTTTATGCTTCTTTAGAATTGCAAGTATGCCCATTCCTGCAAAGGTAATAAGGCCGTTAAGTATTAGTAACTCAAATCCAAATTTATAACCCCAAAGCAAGTCTTGGGAATACATGTTTATAATATATGTTATAACTGGAGAAACGACTGCCACTATCCATACATATTTGTCGTAAACTTTGTACTTTGTAAAAAGGCCAAAAGAATAAAGCCCAAGCAATGGACCGTAAGTGTATCCTGCAACCGTGAATATAGCTGAAATTACATTTTGATCGTTTATTGCCCTGAAAATTAAGATTACTATTATAAGCAAAATTGAAAACCCAATATGTGATAGCTTTCTGATGTTTTGCCTCTTTTGTTTAGTTTTAATTTTATTTATTTCGAGAATATCAACAGAGAAAGAGGTTGTTAATGCTGTAAGTGCAGAGTCGGCACTTGAGTATGCGGCAGCTATTAAGCCAAGAATAAATAATACTGTAAGAACAGGATGAAGATATCCTCCGCCGGCAATTAAAGGAAACAGATTGTCGGATTGTGCGGGAATTGATATACCATTTTGCTGAGCAAAAATAAATAGCAGGGCTCCAAGAGAGAGAAATAACAAATTTACAGGCACCAGAATTAAACTAAACCAATACATATTTTTTTTAGCTTCACCAATGTTCTTACAACTGAGGTTCTTCTGCATCATGTCCTGATCAAGCCCTGTCATAACAATTGTGATAAATGCACCGGCTATAAATTGCTTTAAGAAAAATCTTTTATCCCGCCAATCATCGAAGAAGAATATCTGAGAGTATTTACTTTCTCTAACAGTTTCAATAAGCGATGAGAAATTAAGATTCATGCTTACACTAATAAAATATACACTATAGCCAACAGCCATTAGCATAAATAAAGTTTGTAAAGTATCTGTCCAGATTATTGTTTTTATTCCGCCTTTGAAAGTGTACAACCATATTAGTAATATTGTTAAAGTGACGGTTAAATAAAAAGGAATGTTCCATGCATCAAATACTGTTAGTTGCAATACGCTGGCAACAAGGTAAAGACGAAACGATGCACCAATTACACGCGACAGCAGAAAGAACCATGAGCCGGTTTTATATGCCACCGTCCCAAAGCGTTTTTCGAGGTATGTATATATTGATGTAAGGTTAAGGCGGTAGTACATTGGCATTAAGATATTTGCCACAACAATATATCCGGCAAGATATCCAAGCACCATTTGCATATACGAGAACTGGCTGCTCCCGACCCAGCCCGGAACAGAAATAAATGTTACTCCGGACAAGGATGCTCCAATCATTCCAAAAGCAACTACAAACCATGGCGATTTTTTGTTTCCCAAAAAGAAGGCTGCATTGTCGGCTTTTTTACCTGTATTGAATGAGATGAGAAATAATATAGCAAAGTAAATCCCAATGGTTATTAATATTAATGCAGCTGAACTTTGTTGAGTTTCCATATAAATTATTTTTGTGTTTGTTTATTGAAACCGTATTGATGCGGTTGTTTCACGTCTTTTTATTTTGTTTGATTCTGTCATTAAAAATCTGTCAATAAAAATAATTTCTTTTGGTTGATGATACTTGGCAAGTAAAGAGTTAATTATAACTTTCAGCTCTTTTAATTCATTTTTCCCAAAGGCTTTACCCTCAATTACCAAAACCAATTTTTCACCAAGTGAATTGTCAGGTAATGAAGTAATAAAAAACTTTCTGGTGATAAACTTATTCAACTTGTGCTCAACTTGCTCAGGATAAATCTTTATACCTCCTGAGTTTACAATATTATCGTATCTGCCAAGCCAATAAAAATTATTATTATCTTTTATTTCAACAATATCGTTTGTAACAATAGTTTCTTCTAAGTAGGGTGCTTTTATACACAGGCAATTCCTTTTATCTGTACTAATTTTAATATCAGGTAAACAGGTGAAGTAATCTTGTTTATTGTACCCGTTAATTTTTCTGATTGCAATATGAGTAATTGTTTCTGTCATCCCAAAGCTTGCAAAGCAACTGGTATTCAGTAACTGAATTTCTTGTTCCAGCAAAGGAGGAATTGTACCTCCGCCAATAAGTAATTGCTTGATATTGTTTGTTTCTTTTAAATACTGCAAGGATTCAAAAACCTGATAAGCTGTCATTGCCACAAAGTCGATTCTTTTATTTATTCCTTTTAAGGGATTTCGTTGAGGCTTAACAGTTATTAAATTCAAATATCCGGTAAATGCTCTCACTATCATCATTTTCCCTGCTATGCCACTTATAGGGAGGCAAAGTAGCACTCTGTCATTTTGTTTAAGATTATAAAAACTGATTGTTCTTTTAGCCGACTCAATCATTTGCTGTTTACCTATCTTTATTTCTTTTGCTGTACCTGTTGAGCCCGATGTAAAAACATTAATATAATCATTGTCGTTAAACCAGCTACAAATAAACTGATAAAGCTCTTTTTCCCAGTCCTCAGTGTGCTTTCGGCTAAGTTGAGTTTTTGAGTATTCGACTATTTCGTTTACTGAAAACTTATTCCCGTTTATCTGATATGTTTGCTTTTTGTTATCCAAGATGTTGTATTTTTGAATAATCCCATTTAGCATCTCTTTCAAAATATAATTTCCCCTTATTAATATAAAGTGGCGAATCGATATTATTAGAGAAAAGTTGTCCTGTACCTAGACCGTGGGGCATATTATTTTTTGTTTGCCATGTCCATTGTGCAATTGCATTAAGCCCTATGTTTGATTCTAAGGCTGATGTAACCCACCACGATATTGATAAACTTTCTGCAATGTCAATCCATTGTTGTGAGCTGCTAAATCCACCCAAAAGGCTTGGCTTAATAATAATATACTGAGGATTTATGGCATGTAAAAGCTCTTTCATTCTTTTGGTTTGGTAAATGCCAATTAGTTCCTCGTCGAGTGCAATAGGAATAGGACTATTCTTGCATAATTCCTGCATCTCATTTATTTGCCCGGCTTTTATCGGTTGTTCAATGGAATGAATTCCGTACTTTGAAAGTATATTCAGTTTGTTGAGAGCTTCTTCAGGGAGGAAAGCACCATTTGCATCTACGCGTAGCTCTATCTTGTCCGGTGAAAAGTTTTTTCTTACCTCTTTAATTATATCAAGCTCATGATGAAAATCTAAAGCCCCTATTTTCATTTTAATACAACTAAAACCTTTTCCTATTTTTTCATCTATCTGCGAAAACATAAATGAAGTATCTCCCATCCATATTAAACCATTTATGTCAATGCCTTTATTTTTACGGGTAAAATCACTTGGAAATAAAAACCTCTTTCCGCCATTTTTTAAATCGATTAATGCAGTTTCCAAAGCAAATTTAATTGATGGAAATTCAACAAGACCATCATTTAGCCAATAATCAATGTCATGTATATTTGAACATACTTCGGCAATTTTATTCTCTAAATCAGGCCGGTCATCAATGCTTAAATTTGGTATAATTGAACATTCGCCAATTCCTGTTTTTTTCAGGTTTCTATCATCTGATAAAAAAATATACCATGATGGTTTGGTCAGTAGCACACCACGCGATGTACCGGCAGGATTGATGAATTTTAAAATATGTTTTTTATAATGTGCTTTGTACATGTCTTATCCGGGGATTCTATAAATCTATTTAAAATGAATAACGATATTTATTTTTATTAATATTTGTTACGGTTGTGTTGTCATAGACACACGGCCGTGTGTCTATGAATTATTGAAATTATCATTATACCAATTTAATGGATTGTTGATAATATAATTTTTAATTCGTTGATGTTCGGGTTGATTGCGAATAATATGGTCATGGTAATTTGGTTGAAAAAAATGATTGTTTCGGTTATATTTTGGGATATTCAAATCATTTTTATCAATATAATCATCAATTTTTGAATTGATTGCCGATTTAAATCCCGCAACGAATGATGAAATTGATTTTGGTTTACGTTGAAATTTGGATTGTTCGTTGGATTGTTCGTTGGAACGTAGAGACACACGGCCGTGTGTCTCTACGACAACGCACGAACCAACCAAACCGGACGAACCATGCAAATTCATTGTGTTTTTTAAAATAATAATTGCGTGTAAATGATTGGGCATGATAATATATTCGTCGCAAAATAATTCATCACGAATTTCAAATGATTTTATCCATTCGGTTTCAATTATTTTTCCAAAATTTGATAATGACATTGATGGGGATCCATTCGTCAATTCAATTTTACCTAAATTACATTCACGATGTTGGGTGACCAATGTAATAAAATACATTCCATTTCTGGAATAATCCCAATTAGGCATCCGGTGTGATTTAATACGATATTTATTTTTATATTTTAATGCCATTATTAATCTTCTAAAAAGATGCTATTAATACAAAATTATTCGACTAAACAGGTTGTCATCTGAGATGCCTTGACTAAATACCAACTAATCATTAATTTGATTGACCGATTTTTATAATTTAAATGACAAAAATACGCATTAATCAACAATTTCTATAGTAAAAAACTAAATCCAAATACTATAGCAAAGATTAATGTAGAGATTGCTAATTTCTTTAGCTCAGGATCGAGCTGTGTAACAATTTTATTTTTATAAACCGAATTTATGTTTCTTATAAAAAGCGGAAACATTAAAATTGAAAGCAGTTGAAAATAATTATTATAATTTATTAGAATATAAAATAAAGCAGATAACATTCCCGCTGACAAAAGGAACAAATGGTAATACTTTGCTTTTTTACTTCCCATTATTACAACTAAAGTATTCTTATTTGATTTTCTGTCATTCTCTATATCTCGCATGTTGTTGAGGTTTAGCACGGCTGTGCTAAAAAGACCAATTGCCGATGCAGGTAAAAGTAAGTCCCATGATAATGAATTACAATAAAGGAAATAGCTCCCTAAAACACCTGTTAGCCCAAAAAATAAAAAAACAAAAATGTCTCCCTGTCCGCTATATCCATATGGCTTATTCCCCATTGTATATCTGATAGCTGATATAATTGCAATAATTCCTATCACTAGTAAAATTAAACTTGAGTTGAAATTGATATTTTTTGTCCCCACATAAATTAAGGAAATACCCGAGATAAGAGAAAGTACAACAAAAATAATTATCGAGAGCTTTATTTCTTTTATACTTATTATTCCACTTTGTACAGCACGTTCGGGACCAAGCCTGTCTTTATTGTCTGTTCCCTTTTGCGAGTCGCCATAATCATTTGCAAGATTAGATAATATTTGAAGAAACAAAGCAGTTAGCAAAGCAAAAATAAGTATTGTGATATTAAAGGAATTATTCGCAGCAGCTAAAAAACTCCCCAAAATAATACTCGAAACCGCAAGCGGAAGAGTCCTGAGCCGGAAGGCATGAATCCATGCTTTTGTTTTATTAGATTTCAATTGAATATGTTTAGGGGAATTTTGGATATTTATGAAAATTAGGTTTGCGTTTCTCAAGAAAAGCATGTTTCCCTTCCTGAGCTTCGTCGGTGAGATAATAAAGCAATGTAGCATTTCCGGCTAATTCTTGTATTCCGGCCTGACCGTCTAATTCGGCATTTAATCCCATCTTTATCATGCGTAAAGCCATTGGGCTGCGTTGCATCATAATTTCAGCCCATTCAACAACAGCATCTTCAAGTTTGTTAAGCGGGACAACTTTGTTTACCAAGCCCATTTCCAAGGCTTCGGCAGCTGTGTACTGTTGACATAAGAACCAAATCTCACGTGCTTTCTTCTGACCAACTATTCGGGCTAAATACGAAGATCCGAATCCTGCATCAAAGCTTCCAACCTTTGGTCCTGTTTGACCGAATATGGCATTATCCGAAGCAATTGTCAGGTCGCACATGACATGTAAAACATGACCGCCACCTATTGCATAGCCGTTTACCATTGCAATTACCGGTTTTGGCATTGAGCGTATTTGCTTTTGCACCTCAAGAACATTAAGACGTGGGATACCGTCTTTACCAATATATCCACCCTTCCCTTTTACGTTTTGGTCACCACCGCTACAAAAGGCCTTATCGCCTGCCCCTGTGAGAACAACAACATGAATGTCTTGATTTTCACGACAAATAGTTAGAGCATTACTAATCTCCATTGTTGTGGTTGGTGTAAATGCGTTATGGTAGCGGGGACGGTTAATAGTAATCTTTCCAATTCCCTCATAAAATTCAAAAAGAATTTCTTCGTACTCTTTAATGATAGTCCAGTTTCGTTTCATAATAATAAATTTTACAGACTTGATTTGCGGCTGTAAAGATAAGATTAAAATGTATCCTCAAAAAGAATTAAAGTTTGATGCTTATTTATTATAGAAGTCCCCTTTATATATTTCTTGAAAGAAAGGAACCGAGCTTGCGAGTTCAACAGATTTAATTTTTATAAGCCACTTTAAGTATCTATTCGTGATTCCTTTGCCTTACCACTTCATAAATCATTATTCCTGCTGCAACCGAAACGTTTAATGATTCTATTTCGCCATTAATGGGGATTTTTACTCTTTCGTCGGCTATTTTTAAATACTCGTTTGAAACACCGGCATCTTCCGAGCCCATAATAACTGCCAGAGGTATATTCATGTCGCTGTTATAATAATATGTGTCGGCTTTTTCAGTGGCAGCAAGTATTTTAAGACCACTTTCATGCAAAAATTCCAGCGTATGTTTCAGATTCATCTCGCGACATACAGGGATATTGTGTAAAGCTCCCGCTGATGTCTTAATTGCGTCGGCATTTATCTGTGCTGCTCCACGTGCCGGAATAACAATAGCATGAACACCCGCACATTCAGCTGTTCTACAAATGGCACCAAAATTTCTGACATCAGAAACCTTGTCGAGAATTAAGATAAAAGGCATCTCACCCTTTTCGTAAATTGAAGGTAATAAATTTTCGATATTGTAATAAGTAACAGGGGAGATGAAAGATAATACTCCCTGATGATTCTTTCGCGACACTCTGTTTATTTTCTCTATTGGGACGAGTTGATATGGTATGTCTCTTTTTTTTAACAATGAAAACAGTTCGCTTATAAGTTCGCCTGATAGGCCCTTTTTTATAAGTACTTTTTCTATTTCTTTCCCTGCATTTATTGCTTCAATAGTAGCTCTTATCCCAAATATATTTTCTATTTTCGATTGCATAATCCCGGTTTATTAATTATTCATACTTATTATTTGCTAAATAATTCTTTACATAATCTTTTACTCCTTCTTCAAGCGAATAAAAATCTTTACTGTAACCAATCGAACGAAGTTTCGTCATATCTGCCTCGGTAAAATATTGGTATTTGTCGCGAATATCTTTGGGAGTATCAATAAACGAAATTGCTTCGGGAATATTCATTGCATTAAAAGTGTTTCGGGTTAGGTCTAAAAATGTACGGGCTTTTCCAGTTCCCAGATTATATATACCTGAATCTTTGCGATGATGCATAAGAAAATAAATTACTTCAACCACATCTTTTACATAAACGAAATCACGAAGTTGTTCACCATCTTTAAAGTCAGGTTTGTGAGACCTGAAAAGTTTCATGGCTTTAGTTTTATTTATCTGATTAAAGGCATGAAAAATAACTGAAGCCATTCTACCTTTATGATACTCATTTGGACCATAAACATTAAAAAATTTCAGCCCTGCCCAAAAATATGGTTTCTTTTTTTGCTTTAGAGCCCATTTGTCAAAATCATTTTTCGATTCGCCGTAAGGGTTCAAAGGTTTTAATTTTTCAATTATTTCATGACTGTCACAATAACCATATTCGCCCATGCCGTATGTAGCAGCCGATGATGCATAAATTAAAGGAAGACCATATTCAACGCAGGAATTCCAAATTCTTTTGCTATAATTTAAGTTTAACTTATCGAAGATTGTGCTATCAAACTCTGCCGTATCTGTTCGTGCTCCAATGTGAATTATAAACTGGACATGTTTATAATTATATTGTAACCAATCAAAAAAATCATCACGCTGTACCTTGCCGGTAAATGTTTTGCCCGAAAAATTCTTATTCTTTTCAATATTACTAAAATCATCAACTAAAATAATATCCTTAAAATTCTCAGTATTTAATTTTGTTAAAATATTACTTCCAATAAATCCGGCAGCTCCTGTAATGATTATCATTTTTATTTATTATTTGTAAAATACTTTTGCAAATAGATGAATTAATTTAAAATTTGACAAACATATTTAGCTCTTATTTGGTTTATATTATTAATTTAGCAATTAATTTAGCAAATAAGATTTAACTTGCTAGAGTTCATTATAATAAAAAGAGAATGATTTTTTTAACAAGACGAGAAAGGTTTAATGCCGCACATAGGCTGTTTAGAGCAGATTGGAGTGACGAGAAGAATATGGATGTTTTCGGGAAATGTTCAAACCCTAATTGGCATGGCCATAATTATGTTTTATATGTTACAGTTAAAGGCGAGCTTAATCCTGAGTTTGGTTTTGTTATTAATCTTAAGATACTTAGTAAAATTATTAATAAAAGAATTATTGAAAAACTTGACCATAAAAATCTGAATACTGAGGTGGATTTTCTGAAAGGGAAAATAATGTCGACAGAAAATCTTGCAATTGGAATTTGGGAACAACTTATGCCTGAAATACAAAGGTATGGCTGCCAACTTCATTGTGTAAAGATTCAGGAAACAGAAAATAATTTTGTAGAGTATTTCGGATAATCGGATAAAAACAGAAAAATGGAATTTTCAACAAATGGTAAAAATGGTTCTTATGTTAAAATTGAACATTTTGACGATAAGAAAACAACAGCCCTTGCAGATAATTATAAAAACATATTATCATTAATTGGCGAAGATGAAAAAAGGGAAGGATTAACTGACACTCCCTTAAGAGTGGCCAAGGCCATACAGTTTTTAACGCAGGGTTATGCTATGAATCCGGAAGATATTTTACGCTCAGCCATGTTTAAGGAAGATTACAAGCAAATGGTAATTGTTAAAGATATAGAGATTTATTCGATGTGCGAGCATCATATGATTCCGTTTTTTGGGAAGGCACATGTGGCATATATCCCAAATGGATATATTACCGGATTGAGTAAAATTGCCAGAGTTGTTGAGGCTTTCTCCCGTCGTTTACAAGTTCAGGAAAGATTGACAACACAAATAAAAGAGTGTATTCACAATACTCTTAACCCGCTTGGTGTTGCTGTGGTTATTGAGGCTCAACATCTTTGTATGCAAATGCGAGGTGTGCAAAAGCAACATTCGGTAACAACAACATCAGATTTTACAGGTGCTTTTGAAAGAAAAGAAACCCGCGAAGAGTTTATTCATTTAATAGGGACAAACTTGCACTAAAAAAGGTATTAAAACAGCAATTGTTGAGGGTCTTTATCTACACACTTTTCGGGATAATCAATAATATTTTTTATTACTCGAAGTTGATGGGTGTAACGTTTTGTATCGGGGTTGTGAATACCTGCATGATCGATATAGTCTATTCTGACTTTTCCTGATGCGTGAATAATTCTTGCCGAATCAATAATAATCCCAACATGAATGATATGACCTTCGTAGTTATCAAAAAAAGCAAGGTCGCCGGGTTGGGCTTCATTAAGAAAATCAATAGTGTGTCCGCAGTTTACTTGTTGAGACGCATCGCGTGGTATCGCTATCCCACAAGTTTTATAAAGTATTTGTGATAAACCCGAACAGTCAATCCCAAAAGGAGTTCTCCCACCCCATAAATATGGTGTGTTTAAGTATTTTAAAGATTGAAGAATAATTGCGTATCTAAGATTCGACTTGTTTATTTTATCAGGTTTTCCTCCAATAAACCGGAAATGGTCTTTATAAACCTTAAAAGCAAATTTCTCTTTATAATTAGGAATCGAGCTTCCAGCAGGAATCAATGAATCGCCAAATGAATTGCTCTTAACATTTTTTACTTTATCAGAAGAAACAAAAATCTCTTGTTTTCTGAGGCTTAAGAGATATCTGTTTGAAATATAGTGGCAAAGTTTACTATCAATCCAGCCTGTATAAGCGTCAAAATCTAATCGTACGAAAAGCCAATTTCCTTCCGATTTAATTATTTCAAAAGTTTCGCCGAAAAGTATTTGAGTTATCATTTCGCTTTGCTCGTTTGCTTCTCGTCTAACAGGTACAATACTTAAAATAGAAATGCCATGTTTCATAAGATATGTATTACAATTTCAAGCTCAAAAATAGTAAAATATTATTGTTATGAAGTTCATTAATTATTTATTGCCATTAATCTTTGTCAAAAGGATAGCCTCGTTTTTCTCTTTTGGGTAAAATACTCATTATTTCGAGTTTTTCTTCCTTTGAGTATTTATACCAATTTTTTCTTTCTTCTACAGTTCTATAGCAACCTATACAAAATTTCTTGTCAGAATCTAACTTGCAAATGTTTTTGCAAGGGGATATATAATTATCGTAATCAAATCCGGCCATTGTAATATTAATTATTTGTTTCTTTTTTTATTAAAAAAATCCAGAAGTATTGATTGGGATTCATTTTGCAGAATACCCGGTACTACTTCTGTTTTGGGGTGAAGTATATTTTCATTAAGTCGGCGATAGCCTCTTTTCTCGTCAAAAGCACCAAAGACTATTTTGCTTATTTGCGACCAAAACAATGCACCGGCACACATAACACATGGTTCAAGTGTTACATATAACGTGCAGTCTATAAGATATTTTCCGCCAATATTGTTTGTGGCTGCTGTAATTGCCTGCATCTCAGCATGAGCTGTTACATCGTTTAATGTTTCGCTTAAGTTATGTGCCCTTGCAATAATCTGATTATTACAAACAATAACAGCACCTACAGGAACCTCATCTTTTTCATAAGCCTTTTTTGCTTCTTGCAGGGCTTGTTTCATAAAATATTCGTCGCTAAATAACATGTTCGCTAATTTTAAAACAATTTCTTTTTGGGTATTGTTGCCAGAAAATCTTTAAGGTAAAAAGGCTCGAAATAAGCAACATTTTCAAATTTCTTTTCTTCAAAAGCTGTTTGCGAAAGTTTTACCATTCCTTTCGACGATGTCTCAATAGAGTCAATAAATACAGCATTTTTGTGTTTTATTATATTCTTGCATTTATCTGAACCGTTACCAAAGAAGAAAACTTTTCTTTCGTTAAGAATAGAAGCAAAGCTGTCTATATCAATTACTTCGGCTGATATTTTTGTCATTGCCTTATTCCTGCTATTGTAAAATGCAGTATAAACCTCCATTCTTCTTGCGTCAATCATTGGGCAAAACCAATCTTTATTAGTTGCTTTCCCGTTTAATATAAAATCAGAAGATACTTGATAGGCTAAAGATTGTAATGTTGAAGTTGCAATTAATGGAATGTCAGCACCATAGCATAATCCTTTTGCTGTTGAAACACCAATACGTAAACCTGTGTATGAGCCTGGTCCCATGCTTATTGCAATAGCACTAATTTGTGTAACACTAAGCTTTGCTTCTTCCAATACCTCTTCAATTAATAATGTAAGCAAACGTGCATGAGATTTATCCTCTCTGCTTTCGCGAATTGCTATTATTTCACCATTGTGAGCCAGGTTTACAGAGCAAACTGTGGTTGAAGTATCTATATTTAAAATTAATGCCATATTGAAAATTTGCTGCAAAAATACTTATTAGATTGTCTAACAACAATTATTTATTGACAACAGCTTGTTAATAATAACAGAATGCCATATTATTAACAAGGAAGTGAATTATATTTTGCGATTTTTATATAATATTGAAATGTGCACATCTTTAGGCTGTTATCTTGAGTCGTTTGAATGTTTATACAATTCTTAAAGATATAAATAATATAGTAATGTCTTACTTACTAACAATTGTTAGTAATATTTATTAACATAGTCTTGTGCATAAAAAACCTGACTAAAAATAGGTTATAAATACAATATCTGTGAATTTTGCATATTATTAACATATAGCTAACAAATAATATAGTTTCTTTTAGAAGATATGCCATATAGAAGATTACCAAATACAGATGCAGCAAGAATAAAGGCAATGGTAAAAGCCATTGATATGAGTATGAAACTTCCGTCGAATAAATTGGCATTTTCACATTTAACATTACAAAAACTTAATACTTTATTCCCTCAGTTTGAGCTGGTTGTCATGAGGCAAAAAGAAGCATATAAAAACCAGACTCAAAGAAGTAAGAAGTTTGCCGAGAAAACAAAACGGGCAAAACTGTATCTCTCGCATTTTATTCAGGTAATGAATTTTATGATACTTAGAGGCGAACTGCCGGAAAGCGATAGAAACTTTTTTGGTTTAAAATCATTTGAGAGAAGTTTACCGCCTTTGATGAGTGATGCTGATTTACTGGCTATCGGTAAACAAATTGTTGATGGTGACCAGGAAAGACAGAAATTTGGTGGAAAGATGATTACTAATCCAACCGCTGCTGTTGTACGTGTACATTACGAAGATTTTAAGACTGCTTATTTTGAACAAAAGAATTTGCAGAAGCAATATTTAATGGCAATGCAGAATACAGCAAATATGCGTAGTCAGGCTGATAATATAATTTTGCAATTATGGAATGAGATTGAAAACACCTTTTCTATATTTCCGGATGAGATAAAAAGAGATAAAGCTTCAGAGTATGGAGTGGTTTATATATTCCGGCCATCTGAAAGAACACAAAAAGCACAGAAACAGTTAAGTGAGCAAAGGGCAGAAAAACTTAAACAAACAAATCTTAATAATAAGGAAAAGGAATTAAGCTTCTCTGGGCAACACTTTTAGTCTTTCTAAGAACCTCTTTCCAGAAATAGTAATATACCGGGTTTAATTAGCCGAGTTGGCTTGTGCACGTCCTGCTGTTTTGCGGTAAATTAATACTGTTAATAACGTAAAGAAAATCACACCTGCAATTACCATGGTAAGAGGATAATTATCACTTGTTTCTGATGATAAAGCTTCTTCAACATTTACATTGGTAAAATATACATATATTACAATGCTTACATTATTTACAAAATGTGCTAATACCGGATACCAAATATTTTTTGTCCAAACAAATAAATAGCCTAAGTATATTCCTATTAGCATGCGAGGAATAAAACCGTAAAACTGTAGATGAAAAGCACTGAATAATATAGCTGTAATGATTATTCCCCAGTGTATGTTTTTTGTCCATTTAATAAAAATATTCTGAAGAATTCCCCTGAATAATAACTCTTCACCAAGAGCCGGTAATAGTGCTATTATAGTAATATTTATAATAAAGTCAGAAAGATTATTCATTTGTAAAAAGGATATGGTAATTTCCGTAGCATTATCCTCACTTTCCCGCATCCATTGTTCAAGCCATGATAAACTCTCGGGTAGTTGCATCTTTGAATTAAACAAGGCAGTATATTCAATAAACGGAATTATCATAAGTATTGATAATATTACTAAAATCAATAAAAGTAAATCAGTCTTTTTATTTATGTACAGATAAGCACCCGTTTTACTTGCAAAAAGCCAGGCCAAAATAAATGGCGGGACAATGAAGAATCCCACCGAATTAATAAACTGAAAAAACTTACTTACGTTGATATTATCAATTGCACCGGGTACTATTACTGTGGGATTGGAGAAGAAATTAACATCAAAAAGAGGAATTGCAAGTAATGCTCCCACAATGAAAAATGCCAATGTGCTTGCAATCACAACAAATCCTGTAATTAATAACTGTACTATTGGAGAAGAATCTTTAAACATCAAATATATTTTTAATTTTGTTCCCAAAGATAGTTTGAAAATTATCAACTTTACAAAGGAATTTTTATCTAACAGACATTAAGTACAAAAGTGATTAAAAACTCAATTAAAATAGGAAATCTGGAATTAAGGAATGAAGCTTTATTTCTTGCACCAATGGAAGATGTTACAGACCATTCATTCAGATTATTATGTAAAGAATACGGGGCTGATTTTTTATTTACCGAGTTTATTTCTGCCGAGGGTTTAATTCGTAAGGTTAATAAGACTATTAACAAAATGTCCTTATTTGAATCTGAGAGGCCTGTCGGGATTCAGCTTTACGGTAGCAAAATAGACTCTATGGTTGAAGCTGCAAAGATAGCCGAGGAACGGAATCCAAATATTATCGATCTTAATTTTGGTTGCCCGGTGCGAAAAATTGCAAATAAAGGTGGCGGGGCAGGTATGTTAAAGGATATTCCTAAAATGATTGAAATGACAAAAGCTGTAGTTGCAGCCCTTGATACTCCTGTTACGGTAAAAACACGCTTAGGTTGGGACGATAATAGTAAGATAATTGTTGATCTGGCTGAGAGACTGCAAGATACAGGTATAAAAGCATTAACGGTTCATGGCAGGACACGGGCACAAATGTATTCCGGCAAAGCTGATTGGACTCTTATAGGAAAAGTGAAAAACAATCCTCGCATGCATATTCCGGTTATTGGCAATGGTGATGTTGATAGTGGCGAGACAGCCCGCAAAATGTTTGACCGTTATGGCATTGATGCAATAATGATTGGACGAGCAAGTATCGGGAATCCATATATCTTTAAAGAAATAAGGCATTTCCTCGATACAGGAGATAAGCTTCCCGAGCTGAGTATTCACGACCAGGTGGAAAATCTGAAAAAACTTGTCGAAAGGTCGATTGAATGGAATGGTTTGCCGGGCGGTATTCTTCATGTTCGCCGCCACATGGCATTGAACTTTAAATCTTTGCCTGATATCAGACCGCTTAGGATTAAAATGCTTCGCACATTTGATAAAGACGAACTGTGGAGAATATTTGATGAGATTGAAAATAAATACGATAATTAAACTAAAAGATAAGATATGCTTTTCGAGAATAATGTAATAGACACATCGGAACTACCGACGTTAGAGAATGTTGAATTTAAACCTCTGATGAAATCATATAAAACCTTATTATTTGTAAACTCAATAATATTCTTTTTAATTTTATTTCTTATAGTGTTTGTGATTGTCACTTTTATCGATATTGAAAATGAGATACCTTTTAATGTTGTAATAAGTGCTTATAGTATTTTGGCAGTAATATTTTTGCTGAGATTGCTAATAATACATTTTGGTTTTGCTTTGAAAGGCTATCTTTTGCGTGAGCATGATATTATTTACAGAAGCGGACTAATCAACCGGAAAATTATTGCAATACCGATTAGCCGTGTGCAACATAGTGAGATAAGACAAAGCTATCTGGCAAGATTAATGAAGATATCGAAAATAAGAATATATACTGCCGGAGGCAACTCAAGCGATCTGTCAATACATGGTCTGGCACCTGAGATTGCCCAACAAATAAAAGATTTCTTAAGTAAAACAATAAGCGAGCATGAATAATCCTGAGCTAACTAAACCAATGAGGCAGTCGCCTTTAGGGATAATTTTATTTGCCCTTGTTGCCGGACGAAAGTTTATCAAGGCTTTTTGGCCGATTATTTTAATTTACATTGTAAAAAACAATTCAATGAATGATGAGGTAAAGTTTTATATTTATCTTATTGTATTATTTATTGTCTTATTGCTTATATTTCATGCTGTATTAACATATATGTATTTTTATTTTCGTATTGAGAATAATGAGTTTATTGTTAATAAAGGATATCTGAAAAAAGTAAAGTTATCAATACCGCTTGACAGGATTCAAACCATCAATATTAAGCAAAATATATTTCAGCAAGTATTAAAGCTTGTCTCACTTGAGATTGATACAGCAGGATCGGCAGGTAAAGAGTTGAAGATTATTGCATTAAAAAAGCCTTTTGCCGAAGAAATTCAAAGGCAACTGACGATGAATAAGCCTGTGCAGTCTGATGAGACCGGAGAGCTCAAAGACGAAGTTATTACAGAAGAAGCCGGGAAATTAATAATGCATCTGAAGCTTGACGATTTAATTAAAGTTGGGATAACTGAAAATCATTTTAAAAGTGCTTTGGCGATCTTAGCCATTGGGTATGGTTTTATTCAGCAATTGGAAAATTTGTTTAAAGAAAATATTGATTCTGCAACTCAGCAAGCCGAATCATTTTTGACCAACTCAGGTAGTAAAATTTATATCATTCTTTTCTTATTGGTTCTTTTTGTCGGATTTATGTTTTCAATCATAAAAACAATTATTGTTTATTACAATTTGAGTTTAACTCGTATAGGACAGAAGTTTATTCTTGTTTCAGGTTTATTCAATAAAAAGACTTTAACCGTACCTTATTCAAAGATTCAGGTTTTATCATGGTCAACAAATCCGCTTCGCAAGATAATGGATTTTGTTACGGTAAATATAACCCAGGCTTCTAGTAACGAACGAAACAAAAAACAGGCTATTCTTATCCCCGGTTGTAGTACTAAACATAAGAACTCAATTCTTGCCGAGGTTTTCCCCGATACTCAAAATCTTGTATGGGACAAGCATAGGTTTCATTTTATTTTCTTTATCAGGATATGGCTTGTAAGGGGTATTATTCCCGCATTGCTAGCAGCTTTTATTTGGAACGATTATGCGTTTATTTATGCTGTTTCTGCTGTTTGGCTTGTTTTTGCGGCTTTCTTAAGTTTCTTATCATATAGAAAATATTATTTCAGAATCAGCGAAAGCCTTATCGAGAAATCCAGTGGTACTATTGGTAAGAAAAATATGAGAATGTTTAATTTTAAGGTTCAGAATGTAAAGTATAAACAAACATTTTTTCAACGTCGGCGAAATCTTGCAACTGTTAGGATTTATACTGCCGGAGGAAAACAATTATCTATTCCATATATTGACAATTCACTTGCAATGGAGCTTTTCAATTATTTATTAATGAAGGTTGAATCTGATAATAGGAAATGGATGTAGATTTTGACTAATTGTTTTTCTTTAGAGCTGACCATAAGTTTTTAAAATAAAAATTTATTCGGAAATATGGCTAAATCAAGTATCTTTGTGTTTACACTGTAAAAAGATTTGGTTATGGCACGGAAACAAAGGTATAGATTAGCAACTATTATTTTATTACTGAATGGATTAATTGTTATTCTTGGTTTTTCACTGCATACAGGCATTGCAAATCAAGCAATGCAGGAAGAGGCTACTCCCATTGACACTCTTGTTACAAATACAGATTATCCGGCTGAAGGAACTGGATGTTTGGCAAGTGGTTGCCACCAGGGAATTGAACCTATAAGACAACATGATTCGAGAATGGCACAGCAGATTTACGAAAAAGGGATGGTTGCCGGCGACCCTAATGGCTGTGTGGTTTGTCATTTTGGTAACCCTTCAGAAGAGAAAATTAAAAGCCTTGCTCATAAAGATATGATAAGAAATCCGGCGTCAATGTGGGCTATTGATTTAACATGCGGGCAATGCCACAAAGACCATTGTAGTAATATGAGTAAAAATCTTATGCAGACTGAAGCCGGAAAAATACAGGGTGCTTTATGGGGTTGGGGTGCACAAACCGGTTATAAAGCTGTTTATGGAAATTACGACTTAACTGATAGCGATGGTTCTGAACCAAATATAGGTACTGAAGAGTATAAAAAGTACATTCTTCACATGAAAGAAATGAATGAAGGAAGCTTCCCTGATAGTCTTAAGATGTTGCCTGCTGCTGATATGGCAACTTTAAGTGATGACCCAAAACAGGCAGTGCTTACTTATTTGCGAGGAGAGTGTCAACGCTGTCATGTAGGGGTAAGTGGTGCTAAACGACGGGGAGATTATCACGGAATGGGCTGTGCTGCTTGTCATATCCCATATTCCGATGAAGGATTTTATGAGGGAAATGACAAATCTATTCCCAAACACAGTCCAGGGCATTTAATGGTTCATTCAATTCAATCATCACGAAAAACGAAAGTAACTGTTAATAATCATACATATTCGGGAATAGCAAGTGAAACTTGTACCAGTTGCCATAATCGTGGCAAACGAATAGGGGTTTCATACCTTGGAATAATAGAACAACCATACGATACTCCTTTTGGAACAGATGGTAAGGGGCAACCAAAATTGCATGGCAAACGCTATGCATATATTAGCGATGATGCTCATCATAAGATTGACAGCAGAACAGGTAATCCAAAAGGTGGTTTACTTTGTCAGGATTGCCATAACACAACAGCTATGCATGGAAACGGTAATATTGGGAGTACCACACTCGGCGAAGTTGAAGTAGAATGTTCCGATTGCCATGGTACACCCGACAATTATCCTTGGGAGCTACCTTTGGGTTTTGGAGATGAGTTTGTGTCAAATGATTATAATCAAGCCCGGGGCTTAGAAACAAAATTACTTGATATACAGAAAAAATTCTCTACGGTTTATCCGGCTGAGGATGGTTATTTATTAAGTGCTCGCGGTAATCCTTTTGGCAATGTTGTGAGACGGGGTAATGCTGTTATTGTCCATTCAGCCTCAGGGAAGGATTATGAAGTGCCAACCTTAAAACGTTTAACAATAAATAATGAGTGGGAAAACCCAAGAAAAGCATGTACAGCAATGATAAATATAAAAGATCACTTGAAGAATATGGAGTGCTATTCATGTCATGCAACCTGGGCTGCTCAATGCTACGGATGTCATGTAAAGGTTGACTATTCAGGTGGAAAGACATCAGGTGATTGGATTAAGTCAGGGAACCTTCATTTTAAGAATGGGGAGACTGTTGAATCGAAAAAATGGGGATATATGCTGAAACAACCCGGGGCTGTAACCGAAGGTCGTTCGTATATTCGATGGGAAGACCCTATTCTTGGGGTAAATGGTGAGGGTAGAGTTTCGCCTATTATACCGGGATGTCAGCAGATAACTACGGTAATAGACGAGAAAGGTGAAACTGTTGTTAATAATAAGATTTGGCGAACACCTCCCGGAATGGAAAATGGGGGAGATGAGGGACAAAGAGGTATTGACATGTCACCTGCTCAACCTCACACGATAAGCAAAAGAGCAAGAGAATGTACCTCATGCCATACAAATCCAAAAACTCTCGGTTACGGTATTCAGGGAGGCATCTTTATGAATGGCTATGATTCTGTCAGATATATGGATATGCACGATGCACAAGGGCAGTTGATTAGTAAATTGTCTACACCACAGTTTAATAAAATTGAAGACCTTGATATCGATCTTTCTCAAGTGGTTACACGCGATGGAAAACAGGTACAGACAGTTGGACATCATTGGGAGCTCTCAGGTCCTCTTAGTAAGGAACAGCGTGACAAGATGGAGAGAGTCGGGGTATGTATTTCTTGCCATCAAGATTTGCCTAAAGGAAACTTTCAGATTAGTTTAATGACACGTTTAGCAGGCCTTTTTGGTTTAACACCATATAGCGACGATGACCATATGGATTTATTAAACAGCGATATTAAGCTAGCTGCAAATACAAGAATATTTGCTCCTGTTGTTGTACTTGTTTTATTGATTGTTTTCTTCTATTTCAGAAAGAAAAAGAAAAAAGAAGGCAATTATTATATAATGAGATAAGTCTTAAATCTGAGAACAGAAATAATTAATATCCTGTCTGTTTACTAATAATTCTATTTTACAGGATGTGTATCTTTGGCAGGGAAAATACGATTTAATATGCTTTTAAACATGCGGTTGATAATCCTGATTTTTATTTTTTCTACAGGAAAAATGTATGGACAATTCCCTGTTAATTCATTTTGGTCGCCGGCAGCACCGGATTCATTACCGGCACCGGCTTATTTACAAACTGTCCACGATTCTACACATAATGTTGATATTATCAGAGTTAGTGACACTATGGCTTTTTCAGTACCAGCAGGAGCCGGAGCTTTACAGCATCAATATTCAAAAATTCAATCATGGAACTCCGACATGACTAAAATGTCGATAGGGTATACACATATTTTAAATGCAAATGACTATAGTATTTATAAAGACTTGAATAATACTTATCCCGGAGGATATTTTTCCGATGGCAGATGGTCGAATATTAATCCTGATATCAGATACTTTTGTTGGAATGATAATTTCTTAAAGATTAATATTGTTACAGAGCAAATTGATACATTATGCAATTTTACCGGATATGTAAATGTAAATATCGGACCGTGGGAAGGAAATATTTCTGCAGATGATAAATATGTTGTTATAACAAATAATGTAGAAGTTAATGGATCTACCGGTGGAACAAAGGCATCGTTATATGATATTGAATTAGACACTATATTGGCTACAAAAGAGTTTATGGCTGATACCATGTTCGATTGGACATCAATTACTCCTTGGGGTGATTATATTGCAATTTCAAATGATAAAACAGGTAATACTGAATTGTACGACCTTAATTTTAACTATTTGAGAGATCTTACCATTGGACAAGAACATGCTGATTTTGCAATCGACAGCTATGGCAATGAAGTATTTGTACAAGTGATTCCTGTTTCAATGACCCGTTTGGATAATGGAGCTTTTACCGACCTTATCCCAACCGGCTCAATGTGTGGTTGGATAAACGAAAATCCAAGTATATCCGGACATATATCGGGCAGAAATTTGGGTTTACCGGGTTGGGCATTGGTTTCAACGCCGGTTAGTGTTTGCGGTAATGGCAATGGATATTACTATGCAAGCGAGATATTTGCAGTTAAACTTGATGGTAGCGGTACTATTCGCCATTATGGTCATAGTCACTCTTCGTGTTCAAGTTACGATAGTTCTTCAAAAGCCAGTTTTAGCCCTGACGGGACAAAAGTGGTCTTTAATTCAGATTGGGATTTTTATGGTAATGGTGGGACAGTATTTGCTTATGTAGTAGAGTTTAATGACCCGGTTACATCAATTGCCCAAACAAAAACTTCCAACCTGTTTATTTATCCCAATCCGGCTGATGATGAAATATTTGTTAATGTATTAGAAAAGAGCAGATTTAGTATTACTGATATTCTTGGCAATATAGTTTTTCAAGGGATATTGAATAAGGGCAATAACAAAATATTATTACCTCAGTTAAATAGTGGAGTTTATTTATTGAGAACAGAAAATGGAAAGCCTGGTAGAATGATTATCAGATAAATCAAAACATTATGAAATAGCTTATGCTGAATGCTGTTTCAAGGTATTTATTAATAATAAATTAAATGTATAGAACGGTGTTATTTATTCTTGTTCTGTTTATTGGCTCAATTCAGTCAATATCTGTTTTTGCAAGTAATGATATTGACAGCCTGAAACAACAACTTGAGAATGTGTCAGACAATCGTAAGTCAGCTTTGTTAAACAGGCTTTCACTTGAATATTTAAATGTATCGCCTCAAAGGTCTATTGATTATGCTTATCAATCGCTGCTTTTTGCTCAAAGATTCAAGAATTATAACGACCTTGCCGATGCAATGAAAACAATTGCAAGTATTAATTATCAAATTGGCATGCTTGATAGTGCAATTTATTACAATAAGCTGGCATTGGAATTATATGAGAATATTGAAGATTCAACCGGCATATCTAAGGTGCTTAACAATTTTGGGATATTTTATAATGCATTAGGCAATTATGAGAAAGCTATTACTTATCACTTGCAGTCGCTTAATATAAAACAAAACTTGCAGGATTCTTCAGGAATTGCTTATTCCTGTAATAACATAGGTGTTTTATATTACCAACTTGGAAAATACCAAACAGCACTTAATTATTTTGAAAAAGCTCTGAGCATATCACAAAGTATTAATGATAAAAACAATGAACAGAGTTCCTTAAGCAATATTGGATTAATCTATTTTAATTTAAAGTTATACGATAAAGCTATTGAGGTTTTGCTAAAGTCAAATGAGATTAATAATTTATTGAATAAGATCCAGAATGTTTCAAATAATTTGGTGTTGATTGGAAACATTTATTCTGAGAAGAAAATGTATGAGGAGGCGCTTGAGTATTATTTACGTTCACAGAACCTAAATGAATCATATGGCATAAACGAACCGGAAACATTATATTTCATAGCTGTATTATTTGATAGTCTAAAAGAATATGGAAATTCGCTAAAGTATTATTCCAGAGCTTACAAAATGGCCGGGATAACAAATGACAAGGATATTTTGTTAAAAAGCGGTAAAAGCATAAGTAGAAGTTTTTCAGCCATGGGCAAATGGCAGGATGCCTACGAAAGTTTATTGTTGTATATTAAACTTGAGGATTCATTGTCAAACGATAAAACAAAATATCCAATTGAAGATTCTGCTATCTATAGGCAAACATCACAAATAGATACATCCGTTGTAAAAGAAAATCCCAATGACACAATAGTTAAACTTGAACCAAGTGCTTCTAATGATTCATCAAATACCTTAGTAAACAAAATATTATTTGGAAGTACGGCTTTATTATTAATTGCTCTTCTGGTACTTATAATCAGGTGCAGAAAGAATAAATAGCAGCTTTGGTTTTGGCAACTTATATTTTTTATAATAGAATTGGTGAAAAGTCCGTTTAACTCGGGTTGATTTACTAATTTTGTAAACCTTATTTATTGAAATTAAAATGAACAAACTAAAAGTATATTTATCAATAGCAATATTTTTTATTTCACCCATGCTGTTTTCGCAAACAAGTACTGTGAAAATTGGCTTATTAAAATATAATGGGGGTGGTGACTGGTATGCTAATCCAACATCTTTGCCTAATCTTATTGACTATTGCAATAAGAATCTGGGGACAAATATTGTAAGAGGTAATATCTCTGTTGAGGTCGGTAGTCAGGAACTGTTTAATTTCCCTATGGTTCACATGACAGGTCATGGTAATGTGGTTTTTTCTGAGCAGGATGTTGTTAACATACGAAATTACCTACTTGCAGGCGGTTTCCTTCATATTGATGATAATTATGGTCTTAATAAATATATACGAAGGGAAATGAAAAAGGTATTCCCTGATTTGGATTTTGTCGAACTGCCTTTTTCTCATCCTATCTACCATCAAGTATATGATTTCCCGAAAGGATTGCCCAAAATTCATGAGCACGACGGTAAACCTGCTCAGGGATTCGGTATTATTTACGAGGGTAGATTGCTATGCTTTTACTCATATGAATGCGACCTTGGTGACGGATGGGAAGACCCTGCCGTTCATAACGACTCTGAAGAAACCAGATTGAAAGCTCTAAAGATGGGAGCAAATATCGTTAGTTATGTTTTTGACAATCAATAATAAATAAGTGCAATGCCCAAAATTCTGATAATAGACGACGAGAGAGCAATAAGAAACTCATTAAAAGATATTCTGGAAACAGAAAACTATAAGGTTGATACGGCTGAAGATGGACAACAAGGAATTGATCTGGTTAAATCAAACAGCTACGATGCAATTCTTTGCGATATAAAAATGCCAAATATGGATGGCATTGAGGTTCTTCAAGAAGTGTCGAAATTGGCCGATACACCTGTAATAATGATATCCGGACATGGTACTATTGATACAGCCGTTGATGCAATTAAAAAAGGTGCTTTTGACTATATTGAAAAACCGCCTGACCTAAACAGATTGCTTATTACAATACGCAATGCAATGGATAAGTCGCAGCTTATTACACAGACGAAGGTTTTGAAAAAGGCTGTAGGCAAAAAGTTCCAAATGATTGGCGAATCGCCTGCCATAAGGCAGATAAAGAACATGATTGAGAGAGTTGCTACAACAGATGCACGTGTTCTGATAACAGGTGAAAATGGCACAGGTAAAGAAGTCGTTGCACGCTGGCTTCACGAAAAAAGCAACAGAGCATCAATGCCATTTATTGAGGTAAACTGTGCAGCAATTCCCTCAGAGCTTATTGAGAGTGAGCTTTTTGGACACGAAAAGGGAGCTTTTACTTCTGCACATAAACAAAGAAAAGGAAAGTTTGAACAGGCAAATTCTGGTACAATCTTTCTTGATGAGATTGGTGATATGAGTTTATCTGCTCAGGCAAAAGTTTTGCGTACTTTACAAGAAAATAAAGTTTCGCGAGTTGGAAGCGATAAAGATATAAAAGTTGATGTGAGGGTAATAGCAGCCACAAATAAAAATCTTAAAGAAGAAATTAGTAAGGGTAATTTTCGTGAAGATTTGTATCACCGTTTATCAGTAATTCTTATTGAAGTGCCTTCGTTAAACAAACGAATTGAAGATATACCATTACTTGCCGACCATTTTATTGGCATGATTTGCAAAGAGTACGGAATGCCCAAAAAGGAAATTACTCAACAAGCAATTGACGAACTTTCAAATATTACCTGGACAGGTAATATTCGTGAGTTCAGAAATGTAATTGAAAGGCTTATTATTCTTTGTAATGAGAAAATTGAAGCAAAAGATGTGATTAATTTTGCTAAGCCTATTCATTAATTTATTTGTACTGATGCTTGTTGTTTTCCATCTGTTGTTATATTAACATTTTATTGAATCTGCCAAATGACAGACAATGAGCTTCAAATAAGTTTCGCTCCTCTTCAGGGTTTTACTGATTATATTTATCGCTCTGCTTTTCAGAAATATTTTGATGGTGTAGATAAGTTCTTTATACCTTATGTCAGATACAATAATAACGACGAATTAAAATCATCATATAAATGCGAGATCATTCAGGATAATAACAGCCATGGCAATACAGTGCCTCAGATATTGAGCAATAAAGCTGCTGAACTGATAAAACTGGCTGAATATTTAAAACACGAAAATTTCAGAACTCTTAATTGGAACCTTGGCTGCCCGTATCCCATGGTTGCAAAGCAAAATCTGGGTTCGGGCTTGTTACCTCAGCCCGATACTATTAAGTTGGTTCTGGATGAGTATTACAAAGTTGCCCCTTTGCCTTTATCTGTAAAGATGAGGCTCGGCTACGAAAGCCCCGATGAGTTTTTCTCTGTGCTTAAAGTGTTTAATAATTTCCCGGTTTCTGAAATAATTATTCACCCACGTATTGGGAAACAGTTGTATAAAGGACATGCAAAGCCGGATTATTTTGCAGAGGCACTTCAATTTTCGAAACACAAACTAGTGTATAATGGCGACATACAAAGCATTGAAGACTTTGAGGTACTTCGCTCACTATTTCCTAGCCAAAAGTCGTGGATGATTGGCAGGGCTTTATTATCTAATCCTTTTTTGGCCGAACAGATTAAACATGCTAAAAGCATAAATAAAGAGCAAAAAGCTGAAAGATTGCAATTGTTTACAAATGAATTATTAGAAAAATACACTAACAAGCTTTCGGGACAATCTCATTTACTTACCAAGATGACCCAACATTGGTCATATCTTTCTCAGATGTTTGAGAACGAAAAAAAAGTATACAAATTAATTTTGAAGTCACGAAAACTCGAAAATTACCTTAGAAATATCTATGAAATTTTTGGAGGCAGATTTAGCGGACTGAAATAAAGCTAATATTTTGACATCATACCAAGAATTGGTATATTTATAAAAAAATTATTTTGCATCTGGCAAAGAACACATCAATTTCACTAGGGAATTATTTTGAAAATTTCATAAATCAAAAAGATTAAATCCAGACAATTTTCATCTGCAAGTGAAGTGGTTCGAGCAGCTTTGAGAATGTTCGAGCATCAAGAGGCTAAAAAGGAGGAACTAATAAAAGAACTGAAGAAAGGAGAAAAATCAGGTTTCATTACAGATTTTGACCGAAATATATTCTTGAATAATATTCACAAGAAATATATGACTGAATAATGAAATATCTAATCAGTCATCTGGCAATTCCAGACTTAGAAAATATTTGGCTTTACACATTAGAGAATTGGTCAGTAGGACAAGCTGATAGATATTTCAACTTAATAATGGATGAAATCGAATATATTTCAATCAAGCCTGAATCCGGTTATGACTATGGTCATGTTAGAAAAAAATATTTACGCTCAAAAATTAAATCGCACTTTATTTTCTACAGAATTAACAAGAAAAGAAACTTGTTGAAATAATAAGAATATTGCATCAGAGAATGGATATTGAAAGTATAATAACTGAATAAAATAGCAGTTTCTCGCAAAAAGTATAGTACATGACTTGCGACATTTATTTGCAACTCATTTATTAGAAAAAGGAACAGATATTAGGATTATTCAAGAATTATTAGGACATTCGGACATTAAAACAACATTAATTTATACACAT
>JANTGP010000017.1 GCA_024762835.1 Bacteroidota bacterium | reverse complement strand
TTGTAAAATTAGAAAAAGTAAGCATAGCCGTAGCTATGTGAGTCTTTTTATAATGAAGCAAAACCGAAAAAGAACAAGTATTCGGGCGTAAGTTTATGCTTGATTTAACACTAGTGTTTAAGCTATCATTATTGTAAAAAAAGGCTCAAACAGCAATAAATATTTTAAAATTGAATTATGAAAAACGTATACAAATATATATTTGGCATGCCTGCAACGGCACTTTATATTATTATCTTTGCTATCGCGATAGGCTATGCAACATTTGTCGAAGACATTTATGGAACAATAGCCTCAAAAGCTTTAATATACAATAGCAAGTGGTTTGAAGCCATAATTTTACTAATCAGTATAAGTATTATCGTAAATATTTTCCGGTTCAAATTATATCTATTTAGTAAATTACCTATTTTTCTTTTTCATTTGTCTTTTTTGCTGATAATTGCAGGTGCGGCATGTACAAGATATCTTGGAGTTGACGGTCTTATGTCAATACGAGAAAATAACAGCTCCTCCTATGTTACATCTTCCGATTTCTTTTTCAGGCTAAGAGCAGAAAAAGATGCAAAAAGTGAACATTTCTATAAAAAGACCTTACTCTCGCCTATTTCTGTTGGGAACCTTAATACTACTATTGATTTTGAAGGAAATGATTTTCATTTTAAAAGTACAGGATTTTATCCCGGGGCACAATCATATCTACAAGCATCTGAAAACGGGGAAGCAATTATGCACCTGCTTGTTTCAATAAACGGTCACAGAGAAAACATTTATATAAAAGATGGTAATGCCGTTGAAGTATACGATTATGTGATTTCTTTTAATACCATGCCCGAAAGCGATTTTTACATTGAAAAAGAGAATGGACAACTTTTCTTTTCATCAAGGAAATCAGGCAAAAAGATGAGTATGGCAAATAACGAAAAAACATCATTTGCTGCTAATGAAAAATATTCTTTTGAAAAGTCCTTGTTGTATACTATTGATGATGCAAATATTCTTATGATTGATTATATGCCAAATGCTATGATAGCTTTTGATCCATATTCAAAACAAGGAAATATTGACATTGTAAAAGTCCGATATGAAAGCAACAATAAGAAAGAAGATTTTTATTTACCAATTGGCAGAGGAGTTAATCAGTCGGTTATTTTTAGCGATAAAGGAACAAAACTAAGATTATCGTTTGGTTCAAGGATTTATAAATTGCCTTTTTCTATTAAGCTGAATGATTTTATTTTAGAAAGATATCCGGGCTCAAACAGCCCCTCATCGTTTATTAGCAATGTGACAGTTACAGACAATAATAAAACAAATGGTTTTGATTATTCAATTTATATGAATCATATTTTAAAACATCAGGGTTGGCGTTTCTTTCAGTCATCATACGACCCTGACGAGCAAGGGACAGTATTATCGGCAAGTTATGATGTTATTGGAGTAACTCTTACATACGCAGGATATTTCCTTATGATTGCAGCTATGCTCTTATCATTATTTATTAAGAAAAGCAGGTTTAAGTCATATCTGAAGAAGTTAGCAGGTTTTCAGAAAAAGAGTATTGCCGGTATTATTCTTTTTATCACAATCTCAATATCTTCCTTTGCTCAAAACGCAGAATTGGTTATTCCTGACAATACTCAAGCAGACAAGTTTGGGAGTATACTTTATCAGGAAAAAAACGGAAGGATAAGACCGATAAACACCTTGTCGCTTGAGCTAATAAGGAAAATGAGAGGAAGCAGTTCATACAAAAGCCTGTCGGCAAATTCCATTGTGCTTGGAATAATGATGGACGGCGAGAAATGGGCAAATGAGAAAATTATTAAAGTTGCGAATGAGGAGTTGAGAAAAAAAATCGGAATAAGTGATAAATATGCCTGCTTTAATGATTTTATAGATACTAATAAGAAAACTTCATATAAGTTATACGACTGGCTTAATGTGGCTTCGAGAAAATTACCGGGCGAAAGAAATAAATTTGACAAAGAAGTAATTGCAGTTGACGAAAGGTTAAATGTGTATTCGATGATTCAATACCAAATGCTGTTTACTGTATTTCCCAGCCCGCTTGATATTAATGCAAGCTGGTTCTCGCCGGCAGACGAAATAAAGGATATTCCTTCAATGGATTCTTTATTCTTTAAAACAGGTATTTCCATGTATATCGGCTATTTGCAAAATAATGACACTGCAAATGCTAATATGATATTAAATGGTATAAGTAATTATCAGAAGCAATATGCCTCGAGCATTTTACCTTCAAAAACACGTCAAAGACTGGAGCAAATAAATGAAAAGATAAATATATTCTCAAAGTTAAGCCTCATTTATTTTATCCTTGGATTGATTGCATTGGTTCTTGTTTTCATAAAAGTATTCAGAGCGTCAAACAAGGCGGTTGCTCTTAATATAATAAAGATTCTGCTATACATTGGTTTAGTATTGCAGGGAAGCGGTATTGCAATTCGTTGGTACATATCAGGACATGCACCATTTAGTAATGGCTACGAAGCAATGCTTTTTATTTCATTCGTGGGACTTCTTACGGGTTTAATTCTATCAAAGAAATCTGTATTGCTCTTGCCAATAACAACTTTATTTGCTTCAGCACCACTGCTGGTTGCACACCTCAGCTTAATGAATCCTGAAATTACAAATCTTGTTCCCGTACTTAAGTCATATTGGTTGAGCATCCATGTGGCAACTATAACTGCCAGTTACGGTGTATTGGGTTGCGTAACATTTGCCGCTCTGATGAATCTTGTTTTAATGATGTTTAAAAATAAGCGTAATAAAGCAAAAATTGATTTGATGACCGAAGAGCTAACATCACTAAATAAACTGGCACTTATTATTGGTCTTTATCTTTTAACGATAGGTAGTTTTCTTGGCGGAATTTGGGCAAACGAATCGTGGGGGACATATTGGAGCTGGGACCCTAAAGAAACATGGAGCCTGGTTGCAATATTAATTTATGCTTTTGTTGCTCATATTAACCATATTCCCGATTTGAAAGGTAAGTTTTCTTTTAATCTTTTTGCATTCTGGGCATATTCAACAATTTTAATGACCTACTTTGGTGTTAATTATTATCTTGGCGGATTACATTCATACGCAAGTGGAGAATCAAAACCAATACCAACAGCTGCAATTGTTTCGGTTGCAGTATTAATTATAATCTCAGTAATTGCTGGCATAAAGGAAAATAGAAATAATAAAATGATTGAAACATCTAATTAATATCTGTTATGAAAAAGATTCTTATAATTAATGGTAATCCTAAAAAGAATAGCTTTAGCGATGCCATTGCCGACGCATACTGCAAGATGTTAGTAAAACTTGGAGCTGATTGTATAAATATAACTTTGCGCGATTTAGATTTTAATTATAATGTTCTGGATAATAATACCAAACAAATTGTTGAGCCGGATATTTTAAAAATGAAAGAACATATTGTTGAAGCATCTCATATTGTTTTTGTTTATCCCGATTGGTGGGGAACTTATCCTGCCTTGTTAAAAGCATTTATCGACAGAACCTTTGTTAATGGTTTTGCTTTTGAATACCAAAAAGGGAAAGCTCTGCCAAAAAAATTACTAATAGGACGAAGTGCAAGAGTATTTGTCAGCATGGATACACCAAAATGGTATTACAAATTCTTTTATGGGAAACCGGGACATAACTCAATGAAAAAGAGTTTCCTTAATTTTATTGGAATAAAACCAGTAAAATTTACGATTTTCACACCCATGAGATACACCTCAGACGAAACAAGAGCCGGCTACCTTAAAAAGGTTGGTGAGATTGCAGCTAAAGATTTTAAAGCCATCAATTAGGCTGCTATCTCAGCCAACGAAATTACTGCTTAGTTTATTCCAAAAGGAATTTTTATGCTAAAGCTTACATTTCTACCAATATTATAATAGCCAATTGCTTTAAGTGTCGAAAGATGGTCATAATATGTTTGGTTAAATAAATTATTTCCCTGAATTGACAAAGTAATCATTTGTCCGGCTATTTTTATATCTGCACCTATTCCTGCATCAAATAATAAATAACTATCAGTAGACGATTCAAACATTGCCGGATTATTTTGTTTAGTGGCATAAAGAGCAGCAATCTTAAAAAAGAAATTATTTAGAAATGACAGTTGCTTCTTCTGATATTTCATTTCAAGACGAATTTTATTTTGAGGAATAAAAGGCAAACTGCTTCCATCAGCCTGTTTGCCAACAATATAAGCATAGCTTGTGTTTATATTAAGCCAGCTTGCAGGCAATATATTTGCAGTTAATTCAGAACCATAAATATCAGCATCAGTTTGCGAATAGCGATAAATCAAATTTCCGTTTGTAGTTGTATCTTGAGTTGGACTCATATAAATATATTTGCTAATACTGTTGTAAAATCCCGACAAATCAATCATTATATATTTAGTATGAAAATGTGTGCTACAATCAAACTCATAGTTACGCTGCGATTTCAACTCCGGATTACCTTGCTCATACCTGTTCCCATGAAGGCCATTTTGAGTTAACTCGGCTATGTTAGGTGTTCGATATGCAGAAGCAAAATTTGTTCTTAGCAAAAAATAATCGTTTAAATCGTAGGTGAAACCTAGTGAGCCGCTAAAATCTCCAAAATTGGTATTAACAGCCGAAACATTATTATCTGCGTGTGTTGTTATGTTTCGATAGTCATATCTAATACCTGCCTGTGATTTCAGTTTATCCCAAAAGCTGTATTGCACCAGACTGAAAACCGAAAAATCATTTACATCAGCATCAGGTAAAATATGATTAGGTGCATCGAAGTTTTGCACTTTTTTGTTTGCTCCTTGCAAACCTACAATATATTCAGACTTAGAACCGGATGGTAAATAAGTTTTTATTTCATATGACAATGTGTTCATATCCAAATCCACCATATCAAAAAAAGGCTTTGAGTCATCGGTCTGCAACTTTCTATTGTTCATTTGGTAAGCTACATTAACATCAAATTTATAATTTCCAAGATATAAAGTGTTCTTTGAAGATATTATTTGGTTTGTCAAATCCTGATACCAATATTTATTTTCTCTTGCTGATTCCGTGACTAATGGGACAGCTTCAGGAATACATAAACCAAGTTTGGGGCGGTTATAGTCATAATATATTTTAAAAATTCCGAATGACTTACTTAGCCCGAGATAAGCCTTTAAACTCTTTTCGTTAAAGCGTGTATTAGGAACAAAATCACCATTTCCATCTCTGTAATCTCCATGACTCTTGAAACCCGAACGAAGTCCCCACGAAAAGCCATCAGAGCTTCCTTTTAAACCTAAGTTGCTAACCAATCCCTGTGTATTTGCATGATATTGAACATTGTAATCGCCAATAATCTTACCGTTTGGGGCAGGTTTTTCTCTTATTACATTTATTACACCACCAACAGCATCAGAACCGTAAAGCAGAGAAGCAGGTCCTTTAATTACTTCTAGCCCTTCTATTCCAAATTCATCAATAAGAAAGGGATGATTCTCGGAAAACTGAAAGTTCTCCATTTTGACTCCATTATTCAGCATTAAAATATTTGTCATTGACAAGCCTCTAATAACAGGTTTTGCAATGCCGACTCCCTTTGCTATCATATCGACACCGGGAACACGAGCAATAGCTTCGGTAAAAGTCGGGCTACCAATTGCTGTAATATCTTTTAATTTTAGAAGCTCAATCTTAATAGCATTTTCGTGTTGAGTAGAAAAAGTACCACCGGACACAACAACCTCTTCAGCCTGCATTACAGTAGGTTCCATCTTAATATTAAGACTTGTATCCGTATTATGTGTAAATATTGTTTTAAATATTGTTTTATAACCGATAAATGAGAATTGTATTTTCAACTCACCACTTGGTAAATCACGTATTAGAAAGTTCCCATTCTCGTCGCTCAAACTTCCTTTATTTAGTCCGGGTAAATAAACATTTGCAAAAGGCAAAACCTCGTTATTTGTTTTATCACTTATTTTTCCTCTGATAATATTTTGTGAAACAGCTGTTTGACTTATCATTATAATAATAATGAATAAGTATATAAATCTTAAATTCATATTAAGTATGCTTTTAGTTATTATGTTGTTACTGAAATGTGAAATAATACCGATTAGTAAATGAACCCGATAACCATCGGGTTTGAAATACAATTGGTATAATCTGAATGTCTCTAGACAAAGAGAAATTCATTTAAAGGAGGTGCCCTTAAACTAAAATGCTTAATAGAAGAAACTATTTTAAAATCAGCTTTGAGATCGCAGTAAAAAAAAGATTGAAAAACAGGTGCTGTTATTTCTATAAAATCATCGGAATTAATAAACTCAACAATTTCGTATGAACAAATTAAACATTTCTCAAAATCCTGAGTAAATATAGTCTTTTCAAAAGATTCATTATGATGATGATGAATATATAGGAAATGCGTTGCCTGAATAATAACAGGACTAAGAAACACAGACATCAGTAATATAGAAAGGTATTTCTTTACAAGCATTTTCTTAAAAAATATATTTGTTAACGATGCAAAAATACTTTAAATTTTTCTCCATTTTATCAAATAAATAATATTTATGATTTTTTAAGGAACTAATAACTATTCTATAAACATAAATAAAAATTAGCCCGGATTATATCTATCTGAATAAATTTATCAATAAGTAAAATTGACTAATAAGTTCATTAAAGTTTACATTAATCCTAAGTCCAATTGTGCTTCTTCACTCATCATATCTTTATCCCATGGAGGGTCAAATGTCAATTCAACCTTCGAAGACTTTACCCCTTTAATTGCAGCAATTCCCGACCTTACTTCTTCTACAAGATTATCGGCAACAGGGCAGTTTGGAGCAGTTAATGTCATTACAATCTCAACATTGTTATCATCATCAACATTAACTTCGTATATAAGCCCGAGGCTATATATATCAACAGGTATCTCAGGGTCGTATATATTAGATAAAACTTTGATTATTTCAGATTCAAGTCCTAAGAGATTATCTTTATTTTCCATTAGCTGTTCATTTTTGTATAATATGCCAAGGCATACATTTTCATTTGCTTAACCATGGCAAGTAAACCGTTTGAGCGGGTTGGCGACAGATTTTGTTTCAGGCCAATCTTGTCAATAAAATATAAATCAACATTCATTAGCTCTTCAGGTGATCTTTCAGACAAAACTCTGATAAGCAAAGCAATTATTCCTTTTACAATTATTGCATCACTATCGGCGGTAAAAATTATTTTTTCATCTACAAGTTCGGCCTTCAACCATACTTTAGATTGACAACCATTTATAACATACTCATCTGTTTTAAAAGTCTTGTCAATATCATTCAAATCTTTACTCAATTCAATTAAGTAATTGTATTTATCAATCCAATCGTCAAGAGCATCAAACTCTTCAATTATCTCGTTTTGTATTTCGTTTAGTGTCATTATTTTTTATTATGATTTGCACAAAGAAAAAGAAAGCAATTGCAAAATAAAACCACTTTTCTATTAATAAAAATGCAGATGTTTTACCGAGATTCCGTTATTAATAAGTTCCAGTAAGGAATTTATTCCAATTTTCAGATGATCTTCAACAAACTTCTCATTAACCTTACGATCGCTTTCTTCTGTTTTAACACCACTTGAAATCATTGGTTGGTCGCTAACAAGCAAAAGTGCTCCGCTCGGAATTTCATTAGAGAAACCAACAATAAATATTGTTGCTGTTTCCATATCAATTGCCATTGCTCTTGTTTTCTCAAGATACTTTTTAAATCTTTCGTCGTACTCCCAAACACGTTTATTGGTTGTTAATACCGTACCTGTCCAATAATCGCGTCCATATTCTCTAATACGGTTTGATATTGCTTGCTGCAAATTAAAAGCCGGTAATGCAGGAACCTCAGGTGGCAAATAATCATTAGATGTTCCTTCGTTTCTTATAGCAGCTATAGGAAGAATCAAATCACCAACCTTGTTCTTTTTTTTCAAACCTCCGCATTTACCTAAAAACAAAACTGCTTTTGGCTTTATGGCACTAAGTAAATCCATAGTTGTTGCAGCATTCGGACTACCCATGCCAAAGTTTATTATTGTTATGCCTTTTGCACTTGCATTTGGCATTGCTCTATCTTCGCCAACAATAGGTACATCAAATATCTCTGCAAATAGCTCAACGTAATGATTAAAATTTGTAAGTAAAATATACTTCCCAAATTCATCCAATTGCAAACCGGTATATCGGGGCAACCAATTCTCAACAATTTCAGCTTTTGTTTTCATCCTTTTATAAATTAAATTTCCTTTTTCTCAATAAGCTCTTTAAGTCCAATTAGTATATTATAACAATAATTAGCCAATAGTGTTTTTAAATGACTATTTAGTTCTCAAATAATGATAGCAAAACCTTTTCTTCATTCTCCCAGCATAATTCCTGAGAAGCAATTTCTAAGTTAGGCTTCCAATTTTTTCGTAATTCTTCATTTGTAATCATCTTTTTTATCAACCCGGCTAAGTGTTCTTTATCATGACTATTTGAAATTAAACCGATATCATATTTATTTATTATTGCTGATATTTCAGGTAAATCAGAGCCCAAAACCGGAATGCCGGCATGAATATAATCAAATAGTTTATTCGGCAGGGCATAGTAATAATTCAAACCTATGTTCTCCTCTAAGCTGATTCCAACTTTAGCTTGTCTTGTATATTCTGATAACTGCTCAAAAGGAATTTTCCCGAAAAAAATCACTTTTCCCTTTAGTTCTTCATCATCAACCATCTTTTTCAACTTCTCTAACTCATCACCGTCACCGATAATCCAAAACTCAGCATTATTGATATAGTGCATTGCACGAATAAGATGTTCAATTCCTCTTCCAATATTTACAGCACCTTGATACAATATTATATTCTTCTTTCGCTCTTTATCTTCAAGAATAGTTTTCTTCTCTTTACACTTTGGTATATTCCTGACAACCTTCATGTCAATATTATACTTCTTATTGTAAATATCTGCAATTGACTCACAAACAGTATATGAGAACTTTAGCCTTGGCAAGATATTTCTTTCAATAAGCTCCCAAATATATTTTTTTGTTTTACGACCAATCAGTTCAGGAACCTCAGTAAAGTATTCATGACTGTCATATACCAGTTTATTCTTTTTTAATAAAGATACAAGATAATTGGCAGGAAGTGTATCGAGATCATTCGACAGTAAGATATCTGTATTGCTAAAAATCAAAAAGAAGAACAAACGAAAATTATATTCAAAATAAAAAAGGGGCCCGGTATTGAAAAGCAAGCGCATCCTTTTTGTTTTATAAGGTCTTGATGAAAGCTTTTTACTATTCTTTAACCTCCTCCCTATCAAAGTAATCTCAAAAGATGCGTTTTGCAAACTGCTTGCAAGCTTATGAACCCTTTGGTCACTAACCAAATCATTTGTTACAGAAATAAATACTTTCTTCAATCTAATTTTTTTTACAAATATAAAAACGAACTTTTCCCGTTTCAATTATATTCATTAAAAGAATAAACCTTATTTCAATTCCCAATCAGAACCATCTTTTCTGTCTTTAATAACAAAGCCTAAACTTTGCAACTCATCTCTTATTTTATCTGAAGTGGCAAAATCTTTATTTGACTTCGCGTTGTAACGGATATTAAGTATTAGGTCAACAACTTCGTTTAGTTTATTACCTCCAATGCTTGAATTGTCGTCACGCAATCCTAGAATATCAAATACAAAACTATTATATAATTGTTTTAGTTCTTCTAAATCTTTCGCTGTTATACTTTGTTTATTTTCAACCAATGAGTTAATCATTTTCACACCATCAAAAAGATGTGAAATTAGAATCGGGCTATTTAAATCATCATTAATGGCAGCATAGCATTTTTCTTTCAACTCATTTACATTTACTGTAGATTCCTTTTGGGGCTTAATTTTATCAATAGACTTAACAGCTGTAAGTAAACGCTGCAAGCCTTTTTCTGATGCAACTAATGCCTCAGGCGAAAAATCCAGTGTGCTTCTATAATGTGCCTGTAAAATAAAGAAACGGACAGTCATAGGAGCATAGGCTTGGTCTAATAACTCATGCTTACCGGTAAAAAACTCATCAAGGGTAATGAAGTTTCCAAGAGATTTTCCCATTTTCTGACCTTTAATAGTAATCATATTATTATGCATCCAATACTTAACAGATTCTGAGCCGTTTGCTGCTGTTGACTGAGCAATTTCAGATTCATGATGTGGAAATAATAAATCCATTCCTCCGCCATGAATATCGAACTTTTCGCCAAGGTACTTTGTGCTCATTACCGAACACTCAAGATGCCAGCCCGGGAAACCATCACTCCAAACCGAAGGCCATCGCATAATATGTTCAGGCTTTGCTTTTTTCCACAATGCAAAGTCAAAAGGATTTCTTTTCTCATCTTGTCCGGCAAGCTCACGGGTATTGCTTTTTAAATCGTCAAGAACACGACCTGATAGCTTGCCATAATTATAATCCTTACTGTACTTCTCAACATCGAAATATACCGAGCCGTCTTTTTCATAAGCATAACCAGCCTCAAGAATTTTATCTATCATTTGTTGCTGTTCGATGATATGGCCTGATGCACGAGGTTCAATACTAGGTTTTAGTACATTCAGCTCTTCCATGTTTTTATGATACCTATCGGAATAATACTGAACTATTTCCATTGGTTCGAGCTGTTCAAGCCTTGCTTTTTTTGCAATTTTATCCTCACCTTCATCCGCATCATTCTCCAAATGCCCAACATCGGTAATATTTCTGACATACCTAACTTTATAACCCATATGTTGCAAATATCTGAACAACAAATCAAAAGTTATTGCCGGACGGGCATGTCCAAGATGTGCATCACCATATACTGTAGGACCGCAAACATATAAGCCTACAAAGGGAGGATTAATAGGCTCAAACTTTTCTTTCTTCCTCGAAAGAGTATTATAAATTATAAAATCATTTTGCATTGGCTTGAAAATTTAGAATTAAAAAACATACAAAAGTAATATTATTATAGAAAAATTATCTAAGCTTACACAATATCTATCTAGGGCAGATTCTAATAATTCTTTTCAGTTTTACATAAATATTTCCGGGTTTTGTCCGTATGGTAAATTTTCAGGGAATAATTAATGACAATAATCATACATTCTAAATTAGAATTAGTAAAAATAACAGACATAACACACAGCTAATGAATACATAACATAGATAGCTGTAAATATTTGTAATAGCTTATTAAAAATTATATACTTTTGGCATTTTTAATTTAATAACAGTAAAATATTATAATGAGTAAAATACTTGAAAAAGAACTTTTCTCAAAAAATGTAGCTAAGTTTATAATTGATGCACCGAGTATTGCAAAATCTCGTAAGCCCGGTCATTTTGTTATAATTAGGCTTGGTGAGAAAGGCGAAAGAATACCTTTGACCATTGCAGGTTCTGATGTTGAAAAAGGAACTATCACATTGGTTGTTCAAAAGGTTGGTGTTACCTCTGCCAAATTATTGTCAATGGAAGCAGGTGACGAGATAAGAGATGTTGTGGGACCACTTGGCGAAGCAACACATATCGAGAAAGTAGGTACAGTTTTATGTGCCGGTGGTGGTGTTGGCGTTGCACCTTTACTTCCAATTATCGAAGGTTTTAAAAAGGCCGGTAACAGAGTGATAACAGTTTTGGCAGCCCGAACAAAAGACTTAATAATTCTTGAAGATCAGGTGCGTGAGTTCTCTGATGAGGTAATAGTAATGACCGACGACGGTTCGTCAGGAAAGAAAGGTCTTGTTACTGCCGGAATGGAAGAGGTTATTAATCGCGAGAAAGTGGATCTTTCAGTTGTTATTGGTCCTGCAATTATGATGAAATTTGCAGCATTAACAACCAAAAAGTACAACATTAAAACATATGCCAGTTTAAATACTATTATGGTAGATGGTACAGGTATGTGTGGTGCTTGTAGAATTACAGTAGGTGGAAAAACAAAATTTGTATGCGTTGATGGTCCCGAGTTTGATGCTCACCAAGTTGACTTCGACCAAATGTTGACACGTTTGGGTGCATATAAAGATGAAGAGTTAAAAGCCTACGAAAGATATATGGAAACAGTTCAAAACGCATAATCAATGGAAAATATAATAGACTATTTGAAGGCAGAAAGAAGTCAGGAGTGGAGAGCTGAACTTCGAAAAAGTATGAAGGCAAAAGAACGTACTTCGGCAAAACGTGCTGAGATGCCTGAGGAAGATCCAAATTACAGAAATACGAACACCGTTGAGGTTAATAAGGGATTAACAGAGAAACAAGCTTTTGCCGAAGCAAAACGTTGCTTAGACTGTCCTGATCCTACATGTATTCAAGGTTGTCCGGTTGGAATTAACATCCCAAAATTTATTAAAAGAATAGATCAGGGTAATGTTCTTGAAGCTGCAAAGGTACTTAAAGAGACTAATGGTTTACCTGCTGTTTGCGGGCGTGTTTGTCCACAGGAGAAACAATGTGAAGCCAGCTGTTTTTATACAATTAAAATGGGTGCAACACCCGTAGCAATTGGTTTCTTAGAAAGATTTGCTGCTGATTACGAAAGAAACAGCGGTAAAATGGCCGTACCTGAAATCTCTGAAAATAATGGAATTAAAGTAGCTGTCGTTGGTTCCGGTCCTGCCGGTTTAGCCGCTTCCGGAGACCTTGCCAAATACGGTTATGACGTTACTGTTTTTGAAGCCCTTCATGAAATTGGTGGTGTTTTAAAATATGGAATTCCTGAATTCAGATTACCAAATGAGGTTGTTGATGTTGAGATTAATAATCTCAGAAAAATGGGAGTTAAATTTGTTCCAAATTTTATTGTTGGAAAAACTGCATCATTCGACGATTTAAAAGAGCAAGGATTCCAGGCGTTCTTTGTTGGTAGCGGTGCCGGTCTTCCGAGATTTATGAATATTCCAGGTGAAAATTATAACGGAATTTTTTCTTCAAACGAGTATCTTACCCGCGTAAACCTGATGAATGCTGCTAAAGAGGAATTTGACACTCCTGTTATAAGTGGTAAAAACGTAGCTGTTATCGGTGGAGGTAATACTGCAATGGACTCCGTACGTGTTGCTAAACGATTAGGTGCTGAAAGGGCAATGATAATTTATCGTCGTTCGGAAGAGGAAATGCCTGCACGTGTTGAAGAAGTAAAACATGCCAAAGAAGAAGGTATTGAGTTTATGAACTTACATAACCCTCTTGAATATTATGCAGATGATAAAGGAAGAGTAAAAAGTGTTAAGATTCAGAAAATGGAACTTGGCGAGCCTGATGCTTCGGGAAGAAGAAGACCTATCCCTATTGAAGGTTCTGAATTTATTATCGACGTAGATACTGTTGTTGTAAGTGTTGGAGTTTCACCAAATCCACTTATTCCAAAAAGCTTGTCGCAACTAAAAGTTACCGATTGGGGTACTATTGTTGTTGATCCTAACACTATGCAATCATCTATGCCCGAACTTTTTGCTGGTGGTGATATTGTTAGAGGTGGTGCTACGGTTATTCTTGCCATGGGTGATGGTAGAAAAGCAGCGGCCGGAATACACAAGTATCTTAGCGAGAAAGTAAAGGCATAAAATTAAGTCATCGAAAACTTTTTTGAGTATTAATTGTCAATTTATTGGAACTTTTATTCAAATATAGTTTACGATTGTTAATGACAAAAAATTAGAAATTAAATAAATAATAATTATCATGGCAGATTTAAGTACAAAATATTTAGGGCTTACTTTACGCAATCCTATTGTTGTGGGTAGTTCCGGATTAACCGATTCTGTGGATAAAATAGTTGAACTGGATAAAAACGGTGCAGGTGCCGTTGTTTTAAAGTCTATTTTTGAAGAGCAAATAATGCTTGAAGCAGAGCACAGTTTAAAGAAAGCTCAGGAAAACAGTATGATGTATGCTGACTATTCTGAATCACTTGACTATATAGATGTTCACATTAAGGAAAGAGAACTTAACGATTATATTGAGCTGATTCGTACTCTTAAGAGCAAAGTGCATATGCCTGTTATTGCAAGTATAAATGCAGTAACAAACCTTGAATGGACAAGCTTTGCCAAGCAAATTGAAGATGCTGGTGCTGATGCTATTGAGCTTAATATTTTTGTTATGCCATTCAATCTAGAAAAAGATTGTGGCGATAATGAGCAAATTTATTATAACATCCTTAAGAAAGTAAAGAGTATTGTAAACATTCCTGTAGGTGTTAAGATTAGCCCTTATTTCTCAAACCTTGGTAAAGTAATACTTGGTTTAGAAGAAAATGGTGCTGATAGTGTTGTCTTATTTAATCGTTTCTCAAGTCCTGATATCGATATAAATAAGATAAGTGTTACTGCTGCAAACGTGTTGAGTTCGCCAAATGAGATGGCAAATTCATTACGTTGGATTGCAATTATGGCAAACAGAGCTAATATTGATCTTGCTGCATCAACAGGTATACATGACGGTGAAGCTGTCATTAAACAATTGCTTGCAGGTGCTACTGTAACTCAGGTTACAACAGCTATTTATAAGCATGGTCCAGAATTTATAGTTGAAATTCTTAAGTTTATTAATGATTGGATGGAAGATAAAGGCTATAATTATATTGATCAATTCAGAGGGAAACTAAGTCAGGCTTCAACAGCACATCCCGATGTTTATGAGCGTATGCAATTTATGCGTTATTTCAGCGAAATAAAATAGCAATTCTTAGAGCTATCCCAGAAATAGAAAAAGCCATTCCGAAATTTCGGAATGGCTTTTTTATTAATTACAAACTATGAAACTTATTTTTCTACTTTATTAGCAGCATTAGCTTCCCATTCATGATAAGCACCATCATAAACTTTCACATTTTTGTAGTTTAAGATTGTAGTAAGAACAAGATAAACAATACCTGTCCTCACACTTGATTCACAATAAAGTATAACTTCCTTGTCGGGTGAAAGACCTGCTTTCTTAAAGATATTTGCCATTTCTTCTTTAGATTTCAACTTCTTATCAGCCTTTATTATTTTACTGAACTCTAAGTTTACTGATCCGGGAATATGTCCTTTACGTACAGACTCACTCTCAATACCTTTAAATTCTTTTTCTGATCGAACATCCAAAACAACACCTTTGCTTGCCTTTACATCAGCCATTGTTGCAAAAATTGCCTTATTAACTTTAGGTACAAATTTAGCAGGTTTGCGTTTAGTAGGATTTTTAGTTACAGGCTTTCTCCCTTTACGCCATGCATCCATGTGCCCGTCAAGAATCTTGACATTCTCGCAGCCTAAATATTTTAATATCCAGTATATACGTCCGGAATATTTGCCTGTTCCACTATCGTACAATACAATAGTATTAGTATTGCTAATACCTTTTTTTGCAAATATCTTTGCAAGTTCTTCGGGCGACTTTATAAGTGCTTTTATTGGACCATCTTTGTATAAATCCTGATGCCATACATTAACAGCACCAAGTATATGAACCTGCTTATAATCTTTTGCTTTTCGTGCAGATATTATTACGGTATTTTTATCTTTATAAATTTTCGACAATTCCTTAACAGAAATCATATCGCCCTGTGCACCTGCAAATAAGGGCAAGAGCAAAGATATAATTAACAGGTTTAAAAATATTTTAGTTTTCATTTTTGGTAATTTTTTATTGTTAGAATTTAGCTTGAATTTGAATCATGAGCATATCGTTCATAAACTCTTTTTCTTCTGCCTGATACAGATAATTTATTTGAAGTCTGGTCCAATCATTAAAAAAGTAATTCAATCCAAAAGTAATTGTATTTTGCACTCCATGAGATGCCTGACTAAAAATATATTCATCATCAGTACCAAGGGATAAGTCTGCTCCTTCTCGGCTTTTATCAAGATCAGGATCAAATGATTCAAACTTAATAACCGGTTGAAGGTTCCATTGAGTCATATACATTGCCTGAGCATAAAACCCACTTTTGTTGACACTGCCCTGATGAACGACAAGGGGTTCACCGCAACCACCACCAGTAGTATAAGAGCCAACGAAAGATCCCATAATATATTCGCTCTGCAAAAGAAAGTTATTATACTTTATTTGCATTTCGCCTCCGATTATCGTTTTGGTATCTTCATCTTTTACCCCATCTGCTTGGGGAGGAGATGTGCCATATTTAAAACTACCACCTATCCTTATTAAATCATATAAATCGCTATTAGCTAAAGCAAGTGGCTGAAATGTTAATCTGGCAACTAAATCTTTGCCGGGATTATTATCAAAAACGACCTTTCCTGTTGCTTCGTCAATAACTCCACGTCCTGTTCCGTTCATTAAACCAACAGCGTATTTTACAAATGAAGTATCGCCACCGCCCAAAAACATGATTCCCAAATCTCTGTCAGGACTTGCAAGTTCCGAAACAACTTTAGAGCGATTTATTGTGTATAGAGCATGGCATGGTGTATTTAATTCCTGGCTGAATGGAGATTTAAATTGACCAAGAGATACTTTCATCCAGGGGAAACGCGAGTATGTTACAAAAGCATCAAGTAAATATGGATGACTATTTTTTGCAGGACTCGTTTCTAAAACAAAATAATAACTAAAATCGTAAGGAATGTTCCCAACCACTCCAAGTCTTGCTCTGTTAAATTTGAAAGTATTTTCGGGATTTTCAAATAATTTGTAATCCCATTGTGGCTGAATAAATCCCATAACCTGCACACCTTCATCCGATCCGGCATCTGCACATCCTTGAGAATATGCCGAAACAGAAAAAAGAAAGATTCCAAAAAATAATGCTACAATAATATGCTTCATAATAGTTTTTATTTGTGATTATTTATTGATTATATAAATGTGTATAGGCACAAGTACCTATACACATTATGATGAAAAAGAACTACTCTGTTACAACTCCATATTGGGTAGTTGGCACAACATACTTATGTGTCTCAAGTGTTGGATAAATCATGCTGTTTGCACCAAACTTAATACTTACTGCATTATATCCAAGAATATTCAAATAAGCAGTTACCATCGAAGATGTTTGACCTGTCCAACAATAAGTAGCAATTGTGGCATTTGGATCAAGATGCTTAATTTCGTCACCGGAAAGGGTTAGAGGCTTAACTCTGTATGCTCCTGCAATATGTCCATAATGTTCAACATCGGTTAAATCCCAAAAATTATTAATAAAATAATCAGCAGGTGTATTTAAAACATCTGTACTTGAAACACCTTTAAAACCATTTGACAACATTTCTTCTACTCTTGCTTTTAAAATACCGGCACCGTCGTCAGCAGTAACTTCAAAATCAGGGTAATCAAACTCTGTTGAAGTTGTAACACTTGCAGGAAAAGTCCAGTTTGCATTGTCAATACCTACTGTTCCATGTTCATCACCAGAATTTGATGCCCAGGGGCCTGAGAAATCAGCATTCCAACCTGCCATTCCCCATTTTAATACTTTAGCATCAGGATATCCACTTAACCTTAAGGCAATAACACCATGTGCAGCAGTTTGTCCTGTATAGCATACCACAAGTATTGGCAAAGAACCGGCACCTTCGGCTGTAGTTAAGATATTTCCCAATGTGGAATTAACAGCATTTTTAATATGACCGCTGTTAAAATCAGCTTCAGCACGTAGGTCAATTACATAATAACCAGGGATTGAATAATCATTAGTATCAACAGCAGCACTTGCAGCAGTAATCCAGCCATCGAGCATTGCATCAACATCCATGTTGTTTTCTGTTAGGTAGGTTTTCAATGTCGAAAAATCTACATTTTCTTCTGTTTCTTTACAGCTTGAAAACAAAACTGCCGGTACTATAAATAATACCAATACATAATACATTAATTTTTTCATAATCTTTAATTTTAATTTAATAATTGTTTAATTTATTCTTTTTGTAACAAATAGATAATCAATATTATGACAAGGTTATTAGATTAACATCCACCAACCTCTTCTTCAACTTCTCCTCCCACTTCTTCGTGGTCGTAATCGTTAGGATAAGCCATTTCCCATTTCTTATATCCACCTTCGATATATTTAACATTTGTATATCCCATTTTCTGAAGGGTGGCTGCTACAAGAATACCTCTTTTCCCTTTTTTACAATACACAATAATCAAATCGTCTTTTAAAGGTAGATACAGGAATTTGCTGTCCCAGTATTCTTGATCTCCAATATTAAATTCAATTACTCCTCTTGGTAAATTAACCGAACCGGGGATATATCCCGGATGATGCTCGTTTGGTTCTCTTACATCCAATAGGAGGTAATTCTCAGCAGTATCTGTAATTGCTTTTACATCCTGTACACTAATTCCTGTTGTGGTTAAAAGTGCTTCTTCGACAAAGGCATCTGCCGAATCGTAAAGTTTTGTTTTGTTACAGCAACCCGTAAAGCAAATAGCTATTGTAGCTACTATAATAATTGCAAATATTGAATTTTTCATAACTGGTATTTTTAAGTAATTTATTTTTTATTCTTTTTCTTCTTGGTAATAGCTTTTTGTCCTTTTAACTCTTCTTTCTGTACTTTATCTTCAATGTCTTCCAGAGCCTCAACAATAATATCTTTGACTTCTTTTTTCTTAGTACTTGGAGAATAATGCCCTTGGGTAATATTTTTGCCAACTTCATCGATTGCCTCTTCAACAATCTCTTTTGCGTCTTCATCATCCATTTCCTCCCAACCGGTAATCATGGCTTTTAGGTTTGAAAAAATTGTATTCCCTGTGGTAATAAGATAAATATGGGCAATTAGGAATACAACCAACATGAAAGCCCCAAATGTATGTACAATGGCAATGGGCTTAAGAGTTGATACCTCAATTGCTTGCGACGGATAGTGAAAGTAAAAATATAATAATCCGGAAACCACCATTATAGGAATCACTATGGCTTTAAGGAATAAATAGATTAAACGCTGCAAAGGATTTAGTTTACTTAACACCCTCTTTTTAGTTGGATGTGGTGCATTTCTGAAAATACCTGTAATATAGAATTCAATCTGTGCTTTAAAGTTCTCTGCAGTTGGAATATAATTTTTCCATGCATTGGTTGAGAAGTGCCAGAAAATAGCAAATACTATTAAAACAATAAATCCCCAAGCAGAATAATTATGCCATTTAACAGCGGTGTCATATCCAATTAGCTCGTAAGTGCTATGAATTTCAAAACCTGTTATAAGAAGACCGGAGATTAAAAGCATCTGTGCCCAGTGCCAAAATCTCTCAAACATTTTATATAAATATACTCTTTTCATTTGTCTGTATTTTGAGTTGTAATCAATCGCTTATTATTATTTACTCTTTGTCACTTGGCTCATCGAAGAAGCATGTTCTTCTATATTTAATTCTAAAGTAAGTATGAGCAATTACTCCAAGTATTGTTAAAATAATCAGTATATATCCAATTAAATCCAGTGTGGCTATTCTGTCGCGTCCCGGCATGTAGAAATCATTAATCTTAGCGAGTCTTCCATTTTCTCTTACATGACAGTCTTTGCATTTCAGCGATTTTTCTTTTTCGGCAACCTGATGATTTAATGGCCAGTACATTTCTGTCTCAATAAAGTCATATTCCCCGCTATAATCCATGCCAATATATTCCATCCCTTTTCTGCTTGCAATATCCCAGTCAAAGTCTGTCCAATATGCACCTTTTCCTTTTTCTTTATCCCACAATTTTGGTTGTATAAGGGTTAAGTTTTTTGAGTCGTAAATTTGTTTCCCCCTATGAACCTTTACAGGCCAGATTTTTGACACTGCATTAGACGAGCTGTCTTTTGAGATATAACTACCATATAAAGTATTCATTTGAAGAGGAAGATTTGTTGTGTCAATTTTCTCCTCAATAAGATGATGATTTGCTGTCCCATTAAACCAGTAATATTCCGGAACAACATTATCGTCATATACAAATGTTCCCTTAATACTCATATATTTGTGATTGCCATCCTGGTCATTCCAATGTTGAGCTTCGCCATGTTCATCAAGCTCACCTGCAGTTGACCAATCCCAAATCATCTTTGTTGAATTACCTTTTGCATATGTTGGAATATGACATGTCTGGCATGCTATTCTTAAAGTGTGTTCGTTTAATAATTGATCAATATGCGGTTCTTCCGTGTGACATTGTGTACATGTAGCCCTGTCTTTATTCTCTGAAGAAAGAGCATAGGCTTTCCCCAATATTTTATGATTCTCGGCTGTATGACAATCAACACACGACATATCCATACCATCAGTTCCCATATGCACATCTACTTTTCTTGAGCAGTCAAGCATTGCTTTATCGAGGTCACCATGCTTAACATTATTTCCTCCTCCGCCCCAGAAATGACAAACTCCGCAATTTGCCCGTTTTGGCAAACCAATATTTCTTGCAACATAAGACAAATCAACATCAGCTTTCGGCAAACCACCAACACCCCTGTCTTTTTGGTATGTTTCGGTGTTATCATGGCAAACCAAACAATCAATATTTGATTCTTTCGAGAAATCAAATGTTTTATCAGTCCAGCCATAACCAATATGACATCTTGTACAAGTTGCCTCACTACTAGAGATTCCGATACAAAAGTTATTTAAAATATTTTTCTTCCCTAAAGGAACAACTCCTTTACCTTTAAGATATTCTTCACGAGACCACTGCCAGTGAGATGTTGCCATAAGCTCAGCACCCCTCCCATTATGGCATGACAGACATGCTTTTGTAACTTCAGGGCCAGTCTTAAAGTCAGCATTCAGAATATCAAATTTACTATGATCGACCGAGCATACATGTGTAAAATTTGTATCAAGATCCACTTTTGCTCCTTCGCCCAATCTTTTTGTTTGTTGAATGATTATTATCGCCGAAACTGCCGGAATAAGAATCATAATTAAGAAAGGAATTATTTTGCGCATAATATTTACATTAAAAGTTTGTAATTCTATATGGACAAAAATAGACTAGAAATCTTTACCAATCACTGATATACTAAGCACAACAAGTCAATAATAAAGCAGATATTTGCAATTAAAAATTTGATTTAATTTGAAAAACACTGGTGGCTGCGACATAAAAAACTTGATATAAATCAAAGAAAAAAATGATTATATTTGTAAAGAAATTTGAGCTTGTACTAAATTAATGCAAGGACTTAATGAAAATTGAACAGAATAGTATATCTGCGATAAATAGTTGTACAGTAAGAGGTGGAATCTTTTGTTGTTTTGAACTTTTAAAAGAATCTGAGAAAGAGCTTCTTGAGAACTCAATAGTACAAGTAAAATACAATAAAGGTGAAATTATATGCAAGCAAGGAGCTTTTGCTTCTCATATAATTTATATTAGAGAGGGATTAGCAAAGATTTATATCGAGTCAAATCAAAATTCTCTTGTTTTAAAGATTGTCTCATCAGAAAGTTTAATTGGTTTACCCTCGGTTATGGAGGGAAATACAATCTTTCAATACTCTGCAATGGCATATCAAGATTCAATAATTGATTTGGTTGATATGGAAATCTTTAGAAAGATACTAAAGCAAAATGCGAAATTTGCATATGAAATAATAAATGTAATGAGTGAAAATGCCTTACAAATAATAGGGCGTTTTTATTGTTTGACAAATAAACAAAGCTACGGTCGGTTTGCTGATATTCTTTGCTGCCTTTCGGAGAGAGTTTATAAGAGTACTAAATTTAAATTATCGGTTAGCCGTAAAGATTTATCAGAGTTAACGGGCTTATCAATCGAAAGTGTATCGCGTATCATTAAAGAATTTAAGAACGATAAATTGATACATATTGCAGGTAAAGAAATTGAGGTATTAGATATTGAAGCCCTAAGAAAAATAAGCGAAACAGGTTGATACGTAAACAAGATATTTGCGGAATTATTTTAGCCGGTGGCAAAAGCAGCCGCATGGGCTACAACAAAGCACTTCTGAAATATAAAAATCAAAGCTTTATTGATACGGCAATAAATTTAATTCGACCTTTCTGCTCAGAAATATTAATTAGCTCAAATCCTGATATTCATACTCCTCATGATTACCCTATCATTGAGGATATATACAAAGATTGTGGACCTGCCGGTGGAATTTTTTCGAGCTTGAAAGCTTCCTCGAAAAAATCAAATCTTATTATTCCAATTGATATACCTAAGGTTTCAACCGGACTAATAGAGCACCTTATTGACCAAGCTGACCCTAAAAATATTTCGGTAATAAGACTACCCAATGGTTTCATTGAACCTCTTTGTGGAATATATCCCAAATCAGCTCTTAGTATTGTTGAATCATTTATTAATAAAGGGAATTACAAAATTATGAGTATTTTACAAGCGGTTAATATTAAAACAATCGACATTAATGAATCTATGAGTTTTTATAAAAAAGATATGTTTATAAATGTTAATACCCCAAAAGACTATAAGCAAATTTAACCCGAATAAATATTTGAATTTGTGAAAACAATTAAATCTGAATAATATTATTACGAATAGCAAACTTTACCAGGTCAACAGTTGTTTTCAAATCCAGTTTTTGCATAATATTGGTTTTGTGCGTTTCAACTGTACGGACGCTAATAAACAATTCCTCAGCTATTTTTTGATTTCCATAACCATCAACAAAGAGTTTAAGAATCTCTCTTTCTCTGTTTGTTAAACACTTAAGATCTTTCTGCTTATTACTCTTATTTATTTCGTTGTCAATATAGCTTCGTAAAATAATATTAGATATTGATTTGCTGTAATATTCGTAACCGTTTCTAAGAGTATAGATTGCTTCAATTAATTGGTTACGATATGTGTCTTTAGATAAATAACCCTTTGCTCCCGCTTTAAGTGTTTTAAGAATAAAACTCTCTTCAGAGCTCATCGATAAGATAAGGATTTTTACTTCGGCATGGCGTCTCTTTATTGATAGAATAGTTTCAATATCTTTATCGTTTGCCTTGTAAATATTTACCAAAATAATTCTGGCCTTGAATTTCCGGATCTCTGCAAATAAATGATCAATGTCAAGAACCTTAGCAACAACTGCAATGTCTTCAGTGTCGCTAAGCAAAGCTTCAATACCATCACTTACTATTTGATGGTCATCAACTATTATAACTCGTATCTTATTCATTAAACGTTATTTACAAAATCCTATTCCCTGAAATCAATTTATGCCAAAAATAACATCAATCAATTAGAATACAAACAGGCATTATCTATTCCCCTTATTAAAAGTCAAAATAGTTTTAATCATTATCCTCATAAATATATTTATCTCTGAAATATTTTGCTCTTGATGATGTTATGGTACTGTCCATTGTTTCCATTACATATATTGCTTCTTCAAACACCTGATTATCAAAATCAGTATTATTTTTCTGACTCTGTTTAAAAACTTTTGTTATCCATTCCGTCGAATTATTTATTCTTTCAACAGAGAGCTTAACATCCCTGTCAACAATCTTTGGTAAAAGATTCTCTATTTTTGTTTTTAGAACTAAATCAATACTTTTCTTATAGTTGGGGTGATTTGAGTTGGCATTTAAATAGCGTATTGACTGGTAAGCATCTTCAATATCGCCTAGATTAAAATAAACCGCACATAAATTAATTGATGCATCCTCAAAAGATGATGAAGTATTTATAGCTCTCTTATAAAGCTCAATAGCCTTGTCGTGATTTCCTTTTAGTTCGTATGCACTAGCCAGATTATTAAGAACATGAATATTATTCGGATTATAACTGTATGCACGTTTAAATTCATTAAAAGCTTGATTGTGTTTGCCCGAATTAAACAATGCAGATGCTTTATACCATGCAATTGGAATGCTTGTATTATCCAATTTTGTAAAGATATTCTCAGCTTTATCACATTCGTCAATTACTTGAGACCAATCCTGATTGGCACGATAATTTAAAGCCTTTTTTAAATGATATTCTGACAGAGACCTTGCAATGCCAATAATAATTGCAAAGCCAAGGAAAAAGAAAACCAAGACATAGTAAATCTTTTTTCGCTTAAAGTAATTTTCATTTTGCAAAGGAAATATTCTATGATAATCAGTTACAATAAATATGGTGTATAATGCCAAGAATATAGAATGTTCAACTCTTTCTTTCGGGAAGCTAAGCAAGCTAATAATCAAATATGATATTAAGCCTGTCAACATAAACAAGCTAAACACTTTATCCTCTTTAGGTGCTTTGCTTTTAACTATTTTGTAGATGTAATAAAATAAACTTACAAAAAAGCCCAGATATAACAGGAAGCCAAATATTCCTGTTTCGCTAAGGACAGAGAGAAAATCGTTATGAGGCCGAACAAAGTTTACCACTCCTTCTTCCGATCGTAAACCGTCTGTACCATAAGATGGTAAAACAATTTTCCAGTTCCCCGCTCCTACACCACGCATTGGATAGTCACGATAAATATCAACTGATTTTTGCCAAAGATCAATTCGCTCAAGCGATGAACCAAAACGATAATTTCTTATCCAGTCTGCTTGTTTATCAATGGTTTCCCACGAATCAAATTGCACATAGATAAAAACCGACAAAACAACTAAAGCGACAAAAGACACAAAAGCAATTGCTATTTTTCTGAATACACGCAGTTTTAAATCAAAAAAACGAAAATAATTCAGAAAGAAAACAAATACTGATACAGAAGACAGTATCACAGCCATCCAAACAGATTTTGTAAGCAATACGACAATAAGCATAAAGGTCGTAACAGAAGCAATAATTGCAAGAATACGCCACTTACTTTTAAAAGCTATTATCCCATGTACAGTAAAAGGAAGACTAAACAGCAAAATCTGCGAAAACAAATTTCTATGTGCCGATAACCCATTTATATAGTAAGATAATGTATGGCTCAAATCGGCATTTAACAAAACAATAATCAGTTGTGATATTCCAATTAGCGATTGAATTAATGCAAAAACTATTACAATACGGCTTATTGTATATTTTGCATGTTTGTCTTGTGAAAATAAAATTGAGCCAAGTGCAATAAACAAAATAAACGGGACAATTTTTATCCACTCTACAATTGCCTCCGAAACATTTACGGCAACAAAAACAGAAGTACCTGCAATTAAGAACCAAGCTAGCAAGAGAGGAAAGATAAGCCTGTTAAGTATACTGAAATCCAAATAATCAAGCAATTGATTATCTGAAAACTTTAACCAAATAAAAAAGCCAGATAATGCAATAGCCCATACCGCAAACCTTGCCATTAAAGCAGGATCTAGGGTAAATGGAGTATAAACAAGAGGTAGTAATAAAACGAAAATAATTCCGAACCAAACACCTGCTCTATTAACTGCTAAATTTATCTTATCCTTGCTCATTCTACGGCTAAACTTTAAGAGTTCAAATATATTCAACTTTTGTAAGAATCCATTAGGTAAATTATATTTTGTCCCGTAAGCTTTTATAACTTCTTTATATCAGCATATGTTTTCTATTCCATATATATTCAATCTACACCAACTATGACAAAATTCATATAATTAATTGTGGTCTATCGTTGTAAAAGATATAGCTTTGCAGAATATTTTTAATAATGAGAATTATGAATGATATGAGTAAACATAGTAAACTTTTTAGTGAATTTGCCCCATTATCAACACAAGAATGGGAAGATAAGATTGCAATTGACCTAAAGGGAGCTGATTATGATAAGAAGCTGATATGGAAAAGCCCGGAAGGGATAAAGGTAAATCCTTATTACCGCTCTGAAAATTTAAAAGGTCTTGAGTTCTTAAATCAACATCCCGGACAATTTCCTTTTGTAAGAGGTAACAATTCATCAAGCAACAATTGGTTAATACGCCAGGATATTGATGTCAGTAATTTTAAGGATGCCAATACAAAAGCTCTTGATATTATCTCAAAAGGCATTACATCTCTTGGTTTTATTATTGATGCAAATTTAGATATTACAGAAAGAGGAATAATTTCTTTACTTTCGGGAATAGATATTGAGAAGATTGAAATAAATTTTGCCTCTGCAAAAAATGATATCTTATTTGAAATCTTATCAGTCAAATTCCCTGAAGCAAAAATTTCAATAGATATTGCGCCTTTGCGTAACCTAAATATCAACGGAACATTTTGCGTTTCCACCGAAAAGGTATTTGATGTTGTAGAAAGCATTGTTTCAAGAAAGAAAGAACTACCTAATTATAAACTAATATCTGTTAGAGCTGACACAATTCATAATTCAGGTTCAAATATTGTTCAGGAATTGGCATTTGGTTTAAGCATGGCTGTTGAGTTTCTTGTTCGCTTAAGCGACAGAGGATTGGCTATTGACGACATTGCACAGGCAATGAAATTCAGCTTTGCGACAGGTTCAAATTATTTTATGGAAATAGCCAAGCTTCGTGCTGCACGTTTATTATGGTCAAAAATACTTGAATCATTCGGGATTAAGAATAGTGAGAATGCAAAGATGTATATTCACTCAACAACATCAAGCTGGAACAAAACAATTTACGACCCTGCGGTAAATATGCTTAGGACAACAACAGAAGCAATGTCTGCAATACTTGGCGGAACCAATTCATTAACAGTTGAAGCCTTTGATACGTCTTTTGAGAAACCTAATGACTTTTCAGAACGAATTGCCCGCAACCAACAACTGCTACTTAAAGAAGAGTCGTATCTAGATAAGGTTATTGATCCTGCAGCAGGTTCATATTATATTGAGAATCTTACTGCTATGATTGCAAATAAGGTATGGGGACTATTTCTTGAAGTTGATGAAAAAGGCGGATATATTCAAGCTTTTATTGATGGTTTTATCCAAAATGAAATTAAAAAAACCACTGATGAGCGAGACATGCGAATAGCTACAAGGCGAGAAATATTTTTAGGTACAAATCAATATCCTAATTTCAATGAATCACTTGACTCAAAACTATTAAATATTATTAACGAAAATAAAAATCAAAAACCTGCAGATATTATTGCAGAACCTTTACATATTTATCGAGGTGCCATGGCATTTGAGCAAATACGTTTAGAGACTGATAAATTTTCGAGAAATCGTAAAAGACCAAAAGTGTTTATGTTTAACATTGGCAATTTTGCAATGCGAAAGGCAAGAGCACAATTTGCATGTAACTTTTTCGCTTGTGCCGGATTTGATGTAGAAGATAATAACGGCTTTGACTCGATAAACCAAGGACTTGAAGCAGCAAGTAAAGCAAAAGCCGATATTGTTGTTGTTTGTAGTTCGGATGAAGAATATGAAAAGTTTGTTCCTGAAATCAATAAACAGATGAATAACAATGCTATTCTCGTAGTTGCCGGTGCACCAATATGTATGGATAGTTTAAAATCTAAAGGGATAAAGAATTTTATTCATGTAAAATCAAATGTTCTTGAATCGCTAAAATACTATCAAAAAGAGTTGGGTATAATTTAAGGGACTTTTAAAACGTAAAATATGAAACCGAATTTTAAAGACATAGATATAAGCTCACAAGAAAGAATTCTTGAAAAAGATAAGACAAAACAAAGTAATAGAAAAAACAGCTGGAAAAGTCTGGAGCAAATAGATATTAAAAATATTTATACTAAAAGTGACCTTGATGATGTAGAGCATCTTGAATATGCAGCCGGATTACCACCTTTTTTGCGAGGACCATACTCAACCATGTACGTTATGCGTCCTTGGACAATTCGCCAGTATGCCGGATTCTCAACAGCCGAAGAATCTAATGCATTCTACAGGCGTAATCTTGCGGCCGGACAGAAAGGGCTCTCTGTTGCTTTCGACCTTGCTACTCATCGTGGCTACGATTCAGACCACGAGCGTGTAGTTGGCGATGTTGGTAAAGCCGGTGTTGCCATCGACTCTATTTTGGACATGAAAATACTTTTTGACCAGATACCTCTTGATAAGATGTCGGTTTCTATGACAATGAATGGAGCTGTTTTACCTATTCTTGCTTTTTATATTGTAGCAGGAATGGAACAAGGAGTACCAATCGAAAAGCTCAGCGGAACGATACAAAACGATATTCTTAAAGAGTTTATGGTGCGAAATACATATATCTATCCACCCGAATTCTCAATGAAGATTATTGCAGATATTTTTGAGTACACCTCTGCAAAAATGCCTAAGTTTAACTCTATATCTATTTCGGGTTACCATATGCAAGAAGCCGGAGCTACTGCTGATATTGAGTTAGCCTATACACTTGCAGACGGATTGGAATATCTTCGTTCGGGTATAAATGCAGGTATGAATATCGATTCTTTTGCTCCACGATTATCTTTTTTCTGGGGTATTGGAATGAATCACTTTATGGAAATTGCAAAGATGAGAGCTGCCCGCATGTTATGGGCAAAGATTGTTAAACAATTTAATCCTAAAAACCCTAAATCACTTGCACTTCGTACTCATTGCCAAACATCAGGTTGGAGCTTAACAGAGCAAGACCCTTTTAATAATGTTGCTCGTACTTGTGTTGAAGCACTGGCAGCAGCACTTGGTCACACTCAATCTCTTCACACAAACGCTCTGGATGAAGCAATCGCTTTACCAACAGATTATTCAGCACGAATTGCCAGAAACACACAGATATACTTACAGGAAGAAACTAATATTTGTCGTACGGTTGACCCATGGGCAGGTTCATATTATGTTGAAAAACTAACTAAAGAAATTGCCGATAAAGCATGGAATCTCATTGAGGAAGTTGAAAAATTAGGAGGAATGGCTAAAGCTATCGAAACCGGAATACCTAAAATGAGGATTGAAGAAGCAGCTGCAAGAAAACAAGCACGTATTGATTCAGGCGCAGAAACAATTGTAGGTACTAACAAATATAAACTCGACAAGCAAGAACCTATTGACATCCTGGATGTTGATAATACAGCTGTTCGTGAAGCCCAGATTAAACGTTTGGCAAAACTGAAGGAAAACCGTAATGACACTGAAGTAAAAACAGCTCTCAATGCGATTACTGAATGTGTTAAAACCGGAAAAGGTAATTTACTCGAACTGTCGGTTAATGCAGCTAAAGTGCGTTGTACACTTGGCGAAATCAGTACGGCATGCGAGATAGTTGTTGGCAGATATAAAGCAGTTATTAGAACAATATCCGGAATTTACGCTTCAGAAAACAAGAAAGATATGACATTTGGTAAAGCACAAGAACTGGCAAATGAATTTGCTGCAAAAGAAGGTCGTCGTCCTCGCATAATGATAGCAAAGATGGGGCAAGACGGACACGACAGAGGTGCTAAAGTTGTTGCAACAGGATATGCAGATATGGGATTTGATGTTGATATGGGGCCTCTGTTTCAAACCCCGGCCGAAGCAGCACAACAAGCAGTTGAGAATGATGTTCATGTACTGGGAGTATCAAGTCTGGCAGCCGGACACAAAACACTTGTTCCACAGGTGATGGCAAAGTTAAAAGAATTAGGTCGCGAAGATATCATGGTTATTGTTGGAGGTGTAATTCCTGCTCAAGACTATCAATTCTTATATGATGCAGGCGTAGTTGGAATTTTCGGACCCGGCACATCAGTGTCAAAAGCAGCAATCGATATTTTAAATATATTACTTGACAAAACGGATAATTAAAGGCTAAGTATTGTTTTGTCAATCGAAAACTATTTATATTTTTTCAACTCTAATTCATAATTAATGCTGGCGGTCCCGATATGTATCGGGATGGTAGACGTGCTGGTCTCAAACACCTTTTGATTACCTTTAGGTTTTCAAACTTTCCTCTTTACCCAGAGGAAGAGCCTCGAGGAATTCTTTTGATTAAAGGCTCAGTATTGTTTTGTCAATCTAAAACTATTTATATTTTTGCAAACCCAATTCATAATCAATGCCCAGATGGCGGAATTGGTAGACGCGCTGGTCTCAAACACCAGTGTCAGCGATGACGTGCCGGTTCGACCCCGGCTCTGGGTACAAGTAAGATGGCGGTCCCGATTTATCGGGATGATAGACGTGCTGGTCTCAAACACCTCCCGATAGCTATCGGGAGTCAGCAATGACGTGCCGGTTCGTTACGATTAATATCGGAAACGGCTCTGGAAATAAAAAAAAGGTGGCTTCTTGGCTACCTTTTGTGTTTTATTGTAGCATTAACATTTTTTTGATATGGCG
>JANTGP010000016.1 GCA_024762835.1 Bacteroidota bacterium | reverse complement strand
TTTATTTTTTTATTAAGTTTTTTTTCACAAATTTTGCTTCATATTTTGAAACCGGGAAAACCATATTTAAACCATTAATAATGCAAAAAAGCCATCAGGATGTCTGGAATAACTGTCTACAAATAATAAGAGATAATGTTCCGTCAATTAGCTACCGTACATGGTTCGAGCCAATCGTTCCTCTTAAGCTTGAATCCAGCATTTTAACCATTCAGGTTCCAAGTCCGTTCTTTTATGAATATCTCGAAGAGCAATATATTGATATTCTGAGAAAGACAATTAAAAAAGAATTAGGACCTGATGGGAAATTGGAATATAATATTGTAATTGAGAATAACACTTTCTCTAATACCAAACCATACACTTTGAAAATTCCAGCTCAAAATATTTCAGGCTTACAGAATAAAGCTGTTTCTGTTCCGGTTGTTGGTGACGAGAGTGTAATTAAAAATCCGTTTATAATCCCGGGGTTAAAAAAGCTACAAATTGATTCACAATTAAACCCCGATAATTCTTTTATTAACTTTATTGAAGGAGATTGTAATAAACTGGTTCGTTCTGCCGGTTATGCCGTAGCAAGTAATCCGGGCGGCACAGCTTTTAATCCATTATTTATTTATGGCGAATCAGGTTTAGGCAAAACCCATCTTGCACAGGCAATTGGAATTGAAGTTAAAGAGAAATTTCCTGACAAAACGGTTTTATACGTATCAGCAAACAAATTCAGAACTCAATATGTTGATGCTGTTCGTAATAACACATCCAATGATTTTTTGCATTTCTATCAAATGATAGATGTGTTAATTCTAGATGATATTCATGAATTTGCAGGAAAAGAAAAAACACAAGAAACTTTTTTCCAAATCTTCAATCATTTACATCAATCAAAAAAGCAATTAGTTCTTACATCAGATAAATCACCTGTTGAATTAGAAGGTCTTGAACAAAGATTAATCTCAAGATTTAAGTGGGGATTATCAGCCGACCTTCAAGCTCCGAATTTTGATACAAGAATGAAAATACTGCAACGTAAAACCTATAATGATGGTATTGTTTTAAGTGATACCATACTTGAATATGTTGCAGCACATATTAAAAATAATGTCAGAGAACTTGAAGGTGCTTTAATTAGCCTGCTTGCACAATCAACACTTAATAAAAAAGAAATAACTTTAGAACTTGCACAAGACTTAATTGAGAAACTAATTAAAAGCTCGAAGCGTGAAGTTTCTATTGATTATATCCAGCGTGTTGTATGCGATTATTTCGAGTTCCCTGTTGAAATACTTCAAACAAAAACCCGAAAAAGAGAAATTGTTCAAGCTCGACAAATAGCTATGTATTTTTCAAAGAGCTTAACCAAACATTCTTTGGCATCAATAGGAGCACAAATTGGGAAAAAAGACCATGCTACTGTTCTACATGCCTGTCGTACAGTCAATAACCTAATGGATACCGACAAGAAATTTAAGAATTACGTAAAAGAAATAGAGAAAAAGCTTTTTTCATAATATTTTGAGTTAATAATATTAAGGGGACTTCTAATAATTCATTCGCATCAAGATTTTCAGAAGTCCCCTTAAGCAGGTTTTGAAAAAGACCTGCTTTTTTTTGTTTTAAGAAACCTGTGCATATTATTTTTTATCCCTATCTTGCAAAAGAAATTTAAGTGTGATATTATGAGTAATAAAACAGAAAAAATCAAACTTCTCTCAAAAGAATACAGAAACTACACAGCTGAGAATCTCTCAAAATTAGTTAAAATAAAATCTCTTAGTTGTCATGAAGAAGAAGTCCAGAAAGAAGTGGTAAGGCAAATGACAGAAGCCGGATTCGACGAAGTCAGCATAGATGGACTTGGTAACGTGATTGGCAGAATTGGAACCGGTAATAAAATATTAGCTTTTGATGGTCATGTTGATACGGTTGACACAGGGAATATAGCAAATTGGGAGATTGAGCCTTTCTCCGGCAAAATAGACAAAGATTTTGTATACGGAAGAGGCAGCGTTGATCAGGAAGGTGGAATTGCAGCATTTATAACTGCAGGAAGGATTTTAAAGGAGATTAATTACGACAGAGACATTTCTTTATTATTTGTAAGCAGCGTAATGGAGGAAGACTGTGACGGACTTTGCTGGAAATATATTATCGAAGAAGAAAATATAAAGCCAAAACTGGTTATTAGCACCGAGCCCACCAATTTAAATATTTACAGAGGACATAGAGGCCGTATGGAGATGCATGTTCATTTTAATGGTGTTTCTTCTCACGGTTCAGCACCTGAAAATGGTAAAAATGCTATTTATATGGCATCAAAAGTTTGTCTTGAGATTGAGAAACTTAACAAGAATTTAGCAGTTGATGATTTTCTTGGCAAAGGAAGTATTACTATATCCGAAATTGTCTCGGGGAGCCCATCATTGTGTGCAGTATCCGATTATGCACGCATTCATCTCGACAGAAGATTAACATGGGGCGAAACTAAAGAATCCGCTGTAAATGAAATTGAAAAACTGATTAGTGGGCTGGATGCTAGTGTTGAAGTGTTAAATTATAAAGAAACTGCATATACAGGACTTGAATATGGTATGGAGAAGTATTACCCTACATGGAAACTGGAGAATAATAATAAACTCGTTACTCAGGCAGTATCAATCTTTAAGGCTCTTTTTAACAAAGAACCCAAAGTTGATAAATGGACATTCTCAACAAATGGTGTGACAATAAACGGAATACATAAGATTCCTGTAATAGGTTTTGGCCCGGGTAACGAAGTAATGGCACATTCGCCCAACGAAAAAACGCCAATCGAGCAGCTTGAAAAAGCATCGGCATTTTATGCAATGCTGGCAGAAAGTGTGAGCTTATAAAATTTAAATATGAAGACAATATTAATTATAGTTTTATTTGGTATTACTTCAAATCTTATTGGACAAGCATTATGTGACGGTCAACTAGTTTTGACAGATAATGGCATTTGTAATACCAATCCGTATATATTAGTTTTTGAAGATAATTTCGACAGTACTTCAATAGACTTGTCTAAATGGAAACTTTGGCCTGGTGGTTCACAAGAAGGCACTGCAAATCAAGAGTATAATCAACCTGAGAACGTCTCTATTTCAAACAATCATTTATATATTACAGCAAAAAAGGAAACAGTTGAAGGAAGAGTTGTTTTTTGGTTGCCTGATACATTAATTTTAGAAGATGGATTACCTAATCTTCGCACTTTTTATTATTCATCGTCAAACATTAGGTCAAGGCAACTTTTTCAATTTGGCAAATATGAAATAAGATGTAAGATAGCAAAAGGCAAAGGATTTTGGCCAGCATTCTGGATGTTTGGCGGTCCAGGCTGGAATGAAGTTGATGTATTTGAGTTTTGGAATGAGAATGATGTATTTGGCAATTTCGACCCAAATAAATTATCCAAAGTTCATAAGATGAATGCACATTACGATTTTGATGGTGATGGTTTTAGTGAAAATTGCCCAACAAGTTATACCGGACCAGATTTTTCTGAAGACTTTCATACTTTTACATTTATTTGGACACCATATAAAATGGAATGGTACATGGACGCTGAATTTAAGAGAATAACTACTTTATACCATACCATTGAAGGACAAATAGTTGACTGTAATAATATTCATACGGGGACACCCTATCTTTTAGACAAAGCATTTCCACAATTGCCAATGGATATAAGAGCCGGATTTGGTATCCAGTCATATGATAATTCCCCTGACGAAACTACACCATTTCCAAGTTCTTTTGAAATTGATTATATTAGATATTATAAGCAAATACCTTGTCAAGGGCAAGTATTAATTACAGATAAAACATTAGAAAACCTCGATGATGAATTATTTAACGTAATTATTGGAACAACAATAACATTAGCAGATAATTTAACTCTTAACAATGATCAACAATTAGAATTAATTGCTAGAGATAGTATAATATTTGGAAGTAACTTTGTTAATGAAGCAGGAAATAGTTTTGTTACAAAGATTAACACAAGCATTTGTACTGATATTGACGAAGAAAAATCTGACTCTGACAACAAATGTAAAGTGAAAATATATCCAAATCCAAATAGCGGTAAGTTCGTTTTTGAGATAGACTTATCTTTAATAAATAATAATTACTATAATGTAATCAATGAAAATGGCCAAGTGATAGTATCTAAGAAACCAATTAATAATTCCATTATAGAAATTAACATTAACAAATATACTAATGGCAATTATTACTTAAATGTAATAGATCCCAATAATAAAATTATTTGTTCATATCCAGTTATTAAAAATAATTAGATTATTTATGAAATCGAAACAATTACCTTTTTATTTTATTACGATATCAATATTTTTACTAATAGTAAGTCCGACTTTACTTTCAGATGGAATGTTTTCCGATGGTTTATTATATGCATTAATATCTAATAATTTGGCAAATGGAATTGGAGATTTTTGGAACCTACATGCAACAAGTACATTTTATACACATTTTAATGAACATCCGCCTCTTGCTTTTTGGATACAGAGTTTATTCTTTAAATTATTTGGAAACAGCATCTTAGTTGAACGTTTATATTCTGTATCTACTTTTTTTATTACTGGAATAATTATAATAAAAATTTGGCAAAGTATCGCACAACCATTTCTAAAATCACTAGCATGGATACCATTGATATTTTGGATTTCTATTCCTTTGATTACATGGTCGGCATCTAACAATATGCTTGAAAATACAATGATGATATTTGTTAGCCTATCCATTTTATTTGCTCTTAGAAGCCTGGACTACAATCGAATACTTAACATTTCATTTGCAGGACTAATGCTATTTCTTGGCTTGTTATCAAAAGGCATTGTTGCACTATTCCCACTTTCCATTTTCTTATGGATTTATATTTTTACTCATAAATTAAATTTTAAACGATTTGTAATTAATACTCTTATTTTACTTGCAACAACTTTATTACCTCTTATGATTATTTTATTTGTTTTTCCACAAAGCAATGATAGTCTGTATACCTATTTTCGTAATCAAGTCATTGGGAGTATTAATAACATCCAAACTGTTGACAACCGTTTTTACATAATAATCAGACTATTAAAAGAACTTATTCCAATATTTATTCTTGTCATTATTGTTTTTGTTTCTGTTAGAAAAAATCACAAAGAAACTAACAGAAACATTTTCTATATGTTTTTATTTCTAGGTCTTTCCGGCGTAATACCAATTATGGTTAGTTTAAAACAAAGCGGATATTATATTTTAGCTACATTTCCATTATTTAGTATTGCTTTTGCATTATTAATAGCACCAAATATCTATTTACTAATTAAAAACCTCAATATTAAAAGTAGATCCTATAAAATTTTTAAATCATTTAGCATTCTATTTCTTATAGCAAGTATAATAGTAGTTTTAATGCAAATAAATAAAGTTGGCAGAGACAAAAATAAGTTAGAGGATATTTATACTATAACTAAAATAGTACCAAGAAACTCAATAATATCTATTCAAAAAAGTCTATGGACAGATTGGTCTCTTCATGGCTATTTTTATAGGTCTTCAAATATTAGTATTGACGAAGACAAACCTTTTACACATCAGTTTGCTTTAGTCTCAAAAGGCAACTATAACAAAGACTTATCTAGTTATAGGAAAGTACCGATTGAACTAAATTTATATGACTTATATAAAAAAGAATAAACCAAAAATATATTAACACACTATTAATTATGGATATAAGCAACATTACTAATAAAATAAAACTTAAGAGCAATACACTTTTTAAAAATGATTTCTTGCTCACATGGGACAAATCTCAACAAGAGTTGGAATTGTTACTCGAAATTGCCGAAGCTTTAAAATATCTTAGAGCAAATAATCATTCATGTAAGGTTTTTGATTCTGGCCTAGCAGTTTCCTTGTTTCGTGATAACTCAACACGAACTCGATTTTCGTTTGCATCTGCTTGTAATTTACTAGGTTTGACTGTACAAGACCTTGACGAAACTAAATCACAAATTTCGCATGGTGAAACTCTTCGCGAAACAGCAACTATGATTTCATTCCTGTCTGAAGTAATAGGCATCCGAGATGATATGTATCCCGGATTAGGTCATACATATATGAAAGATTTTAGTGCTGCTTTAAATGAAAGTTATTCCGAAAATGTTCTGCCTCAAAAACCACCTGTTATTAATCTACAATGTGACCTCGACCATCCCACTCAATCAATGGCAGATTTAATGCACCTGAAAAATCATTTTGGCTCATTAGAAAATCTTAAAGGAAAAAAAATAGCAATGACTTGGGCATACTCACCAAGTTACGGAAAACCACTTTCTGTACCTCAAGGTGTAATTTCTCTCATGACAAGATTCGGGATGGATGTAAGCTTAGCTCATCCTGAAGGTTATGAGCTATTTCCCGATATAGTAGATAAAGCAAAAGCTTTTAGTCATAAATTTGGCGGTAGCTTTAATGTAACCAACTCTATGGACGAAGCATTTAAAAATGCTGATATTGTATATCCAAAGAGCTGGGCACCATTTGCAGTCATGCAAGAAAGGTCTGTATTATTACGGAATGACAAACATAAGCAACTCGAAGAACTTGAAATGCAATGCTTAAAACAAAATGCGGAACACATTAAATGGGAGTGTAATTCGGAAAAAATGAATCTCACAAATAATGCATTGTACATGCATTGTTTACCTGCTGATATATCCGGTGTATCTTGTAAGCAAGGTGAAGTAAGTGCCGATGTTTTTGAAAAACATAGAATTAACACATACAAACAAGCCGGCTATAAACCATATATTATTGCAGCAATGATTTTTGCAAGCAAATTTAAATTGCCGGGAGAAAAACTTAAAGAATTATTGTTAAACTCTAGTCAACGAATAAAATGATAAATAAAATAACTCTTATTTTTCTTTTCTTTCTGAATATTTATTTTGCAAGTGATAGTCTGTCACAAAACAGCAATTTCTCTTGGAATGACTTAGTTGCGTGGAACGGACATTCGCATTGGACAGATTATTTCATTATCTCACCGGCTTATTTTGGACCTAATGCTTTGCCTGTTGCTGAGCTTAAAACAGGAAAGGTTCTTGATAAGCCTTTCTTCGAATTGTTAGGAGAAGGACATCTATTGCAAGGAGACAATACATTTGACATATACACAAGGTATTATCATCCATTTCTCGAAGGAAAAATTGCAGTTGAATTCTTTATCGTGCCAATTGAATATTATAATTTATCGCCTGCTATTCGTGATAAAAGAAAGGTCCGTAATGCTGAGCCAAAAGGTTTTACCGGTGGCGACCTTACATTTGGTACAACAATTCAACTTGTAAAAGGCAAAGAACAGTTTCCGGATGTAGTTTTTGGAATGTATTGCAGAACGGCATCGGGTGAAAAACTGGAAGATGCCAGATACACAGATACTCCGGGCTATTTCTTTGATATTAACTTTGGAAAGGATATTAATAATATTCCTGAAGTATTTGATAATGTCAGATGGTTTGCTTCTATTGGTTTTAAAGCCTGGCAGGCAGGTCTTGACAACTATTTACAAAATGATGCTTTAACTGCCGGTCTTGGTTTTATGATTGAACATAATAAATTTGAAATTCAGAATCATCTTGCAGGATATTTTGGGTATCTTGGAATGAAAAATTATCCGGTTGTTGAAGATTCAACAAAACCCTACTATTATGACGGCGACCAACCTGTTGTTTACAGATTAATTCTTACAAGACAAGTAAATAATACAAAAATTAAATTCATGTATCAACTTGGTTTGCACGATTTTGAATATAATAGTTTTAGTTTTGGTTTTCAATACGAACTCAGAAACTGAATCATTTCGGGATTATGAAACATTAACAACAAGGATTTGGCATTAATAAACCTCATAAAGCTTAAAAATAAAAGTGTAGATTTGTACAATGAGTCAATTAGTAAAAAACATATCGCTAAAATCATATAATAGCTTTGGCATTGATGCCAGAGCAAAACAGTTTTTTGAATTCTCAGAAGCTGAACAATTAATTAGCTTTTGTAAAAGTATTGATATAAAGGATAAAGAAGTTTTTATTCTCGGTGGTGGAAGTAATGTTTTGTTTACAAAAGACTTCAATGGTTTGATTCTGCATCCCGTAATTAAAGGTATTGAAATAACAGACGAAACAGATAGCACCGTATTAGTAAAAGTCGGTGCCGGTGAAATATGGGATACTTTTGTTGAATGGGCGGTAAATAACAATTACTACGGTATAGAAAATCTGTCCTTGATTCCCGGATATGTAGGTGCATCGCCTGTTCAGAATATAGGTGCCTATGGAGTAGAAGTAAAAGATATTATAGAATCGGTAGAGACAATTGATATTTATGACTTAACCAACCGAACATTCTCAAATAAAGATTGTGAGTTTGAGTACAGAGATAGTATATTCAAATCGAAACTAAAAAGTAGATTCTTGATTACACATGTCAATTTCAGACTTAAGAAAAACGGACAACTAAAGACCCATTACGGTAATATTGAAACAGAGCTTAAAAATTTCTCTGCAATAAATTTAGAAAATGTACGGCAAGCAATTATTAATATTCGCCAACAAAAATTACCTAATCCTAATGAAATTGGGAATGCAGGCAGTTTCTTTAAAAATCCCATTGTTAGTACAGACAAAGCAAATGAACTAAAATTGGAATATCCAAATATCCCCACCTACCCTGCCGGAAGCAGATTGACAAAATTAGCTGCAGGTTGGCTCATAGAGCAAAGTGGATGGAAAGGTAAATCAATTGGTGATGCTGCTGTGCACAAAAATCAAGCATTGGTTATTGTAAACAAAGCAAATGCAAAAGGATTTGAGATTAATAATCTTGCTGATATGATTGTTAATTCTGTCTTTCGCAAATTCGGAATTTCATTAGAAAAAGAAGTGATAATATTGTAGTTAAGAAAACACTTTCTTTACATAAAACTTTGAATCCCTCAGCCCATAAAAGCAAGTAAAAAAAACAATCAATTTTAGGTAAATATCATCATTTATCTAATAATATTTTTTTACTTTCGCAGCAAGTGATTTTACTTAATTTCTTAAATATATTACAAGAAAATGGCTACTGAAAAATTTGTTACCCGTCATGTGGGACCCCGCAACAATGAAATAAAATTAATGGTAGATAAAATTGGTGTTTCATCACTTGATGAACTAATTATGCAAACCATACCGGAAGGAATTCGACTTAAAGAGAAAATGAATTTACCTGAAGGAATTAGCGAATATGAGTATTTTCAAAAAATTAAAAAGATTGCAGGAAAAAACCAAATATTCAGAACTTACATAGGACAAGGCTATTACAACACTATCACACCTGCTGTAATTCAGCGTAACATTCTCGAAAACCCAAGTTGGTATACATCATATACTCCTTATCAGGCAGAAATCTCACAAGGGAGATTAGAGGCTTTATTAAATTTCCAGACAATGGTAATGGAGTTAACCGGAATGGAAATAGCTAATGCATCGCTACTTGACGAAGCAACTGCTGCTGCAGAAGCCATGATAATGATGTTTAATTCAAGGCCACGAAAAATGGCAAAAGCAGGTGCAAACATTTTATTTGTTGATGATAATATTTTTCCACAAACTCTTGAGGTAATAAAAACACGTGCAAAATATCTGCACATTGAGGTACAAGTATCAAAATACAGTAGTTATACTTTTACAGATAAAGTATTTGGTGCAATTATTCAATATCCTGCCGGTGATGGTAAAATTAACGACTATGCAGATTTTGTAAGCAAAGCACACGAAGCAGGCAGTATGGTTGCAGTTGCAGCCGATTTAATGAGTCTCGTTTTACTTATACCACCGGCAGAGTGGGATGCAGATATTGTTGTAGGTTCAACACAAAGATTCGGTATCCCAATGGCTTATGGCGGACCACATGCCGCTTATTTTGCAACTCGCGAAAAACTAAAACGAACAATGCCCGGGCGTATAATTGGCGTTTCAAAAGATAAAAACGGAAAGCCTGCTTTACGTATGGCCTTGCAAGTAAGAGAGCAACATATCAAGCGCGAAAGAGCGACCTCAAACATTTGTACAGCTCAAGCATTACTTGCCTCAATGGCAGGAATGTATGCTGTTTATCACGGAAGTGAAGGATTAAAAAGAATTGCTAAACATATTCACTCCCTTGCCGGATTTCTTGCAACCGAACTCGAAAAGCTTGGGTATAAACAAGAAAACGAAGATTACTTCGATACATTAAAAATACAATTACCCAATGAGGTAAAAGCTGATGATATTAAAAAATCTGCTCTTAAACGTGAAATAAACTTTAATTATCCTGAAAAAGATACAATTGGAATAAGTATTGACGAAACAACTTTAGATAATGACATTATTGACATTATTGAAATATTTTCATCAGCAATAAACAAAGAATACGAATCAGAAAATAAGCCTGAAGAAAAAACATATTTCAATAGTAAATTCACGCGTAATTCAGCTTTTCTTGATATTGACTTGTTTAATGAATACCGCTCAGAAACTGAGATGATGAGGTATATCAAGAAACTTGAGCGTAAGGATATCTCTCTTACTCATTCAATGATTTCGCTGGGTTCGTGCACAATGAAATTAAATGCAGCTATTGAGATATTACCTGTTAGTTGGCCTGAATTTGGTTCACTTCACCCTTATATTCCACATGAACAAGCCGCCGGCTACACTGAAATGTTTAAAGAACTTGAAAATGCACTTAGCGTGATAACCGGATTTGCAGCCACATCGCTTCAGCCAAACTCGGGTGCAGCTGGTGAATATGCAGGATTGCTTGTTCTAAGAAAATATTTTGAATCGATAAACGAAGGACATCGCAATGTAGTTTTAATTCCATCTTCGGCACACGGCACAAACCCCGCAAGTGCTGTAATGGCAGGAAATAAAGTGATAGTTGTTGAATGTGATGACAAAGGAAATATTTCTGTAGACGACCTCAGAAATAAAGCCGAAGAGAACAGTGAAAATCTTATGGCTTTCATGGTTACCTACCCTTCTACCCATGGAGTTTTTGAATCGTCAATAATTGAGATGTGCGAAATTATCCATAATAACGGAGGAATGGTATATATGGATGGAGCAAACATGAATGCTCAGGTAGGTTTAACCAATCCTGGTAATATTGGTGCAGATGTTTGCCATTTGAATTTACATAAGACCTTTGCAATTCCTCATGGTGGTGGCGGACCCGGTGTAGGTCCAATTTGCGTTGCAAAACATCTTGTTGATTTTCTTCCAACTCATCCTGTTGTTAAAACAGGAGGTAGTAACGGAACAGGAGCTGTTGCAGCTGCACCTTTCGGGAGTGCAGGTGTAATGGTAATTACTCATGCATACATCTCCCTACTTGGAAGCTATGGTCTTACTGAATCAACAAAGATTGCTATTCTTAATGCTAATTATCTTGCATCATCACTTAAAAAGTATTTTGATGTTTTATACACAGGTGAAAACGGACGAGTGGGTCATGAAATGATTTTGGAATGTCGTAACTTCAAAGCAATTGCTAATATTTCTGAGACGGATATAGCCAAGCGATTGATGGATTACGGATTTCATGCACCAACCCTTTCATTTCCTGTTCACGGGACTCTAATGGTTGAACCAACAGAAAGTGAATCATTACAAGAGCTTGACCGCTTTGTTGAGGCAATGGCAAGTATCTATTCTGAAATTATAGAAATAAAGGATGGCTTAGCTGACGAAAATGATAATGTACTAAAAAATGCACCTCATCCATTAAGTGATGTTGTAACAGATAACTGGGAACATAAATACAGCGTGACAAAAGCAGCCTTCCCTCTGCCATGGATAGCTGATAATAAGTTCTGGCCTGCAACAAGTCGTATTGATGATGCTTATGGTGACCGTAATTTAATGTGTTCCTGTACTCCAATTGATGAATACAGAAAACAAACTTATGGAAATATTATTTTGACTGAATAATGATTGTTATTACATAAAGAATTGAAACACCTGAATAATACAGGCCTTTTTTCTTGAATAACCAGCTATAAGTTTCTACCTATAAATTGTAATTTGACTCATTAATAATAATTAAATGGCAATTAGTTTTTTTGTTTCTGACTTACACGGAAGTATTACAAGGTATAAAAAATTATTTCAGAAGATTGAAGAAGAACAACCGGAGGCAGTATTTTTAGGCGGGGATCTCTTACCGTCAGGACTTTATATGTTTACATCAAAACACAATGTCCCCAACGATTTTATTCAAGATATCTTAAAAAAGAATTTTAGTGAACTTAAAAATAAATTGAAAGATAAATATCCAAGAATATTTATTATTTTAGGAAATGACGACAGTAGAGCAGATGAAATAAGCTTTAAGAAAATTGACTCTGAAGGCATTTGGGAGTATATACATAATAAGAAAGTTGAATTTGGAAAGTTTAATGTTTACGGGTATTCTTTTATTCCCCCAACTCCTTTTTTAATGAAAGATTGGGAAAAATATGATGTCTCTAGATATGTTGATCCTGGTTGTATTCCCCCCGAAGAAGGCTCACATTCTATTAATATTAAAAAAGATGATATAGTTTATTCAACTATAAAAAAAGATATTGAATTACTTGTTGGAAACAACGATGTTTCAAACTCTATTCTTCTATTTCATACACCACCCTATAAAACAAAATTAGATAGAGCAGACCTAGATGGTAAGACATTTGATTATGTTCCTTTAGATGTACACATTGGAAGTATTGCTGTTCAGCGTTTTATCAATAACAAACAACCTTATATTACTTTACATGGACATGTACACGAATCAGCAAGAATAACTGGAACATGGAAAGATAAGTTAGGTGAAACTTATGCTTTTTCTGCAGCACACGACGGTAAAGAACTTGCACTTGTAAGATTTAATCCTGAAGAACCTGAAAAAGCAACAAAAGAATTAATTTAAATCAGTACCTATTCTTAATACTCTTGCTGCATCTGTAATTGCACCAATTTTTACAGCAAAGCTTGTACGATTCTTTATATCTTCATCTGTAACATAATGAATATCTAAAATTCCTCCTGTTTTACAACCTGTTTTCAAAAAATTATAATAATCAAGACTATCGCTCCAACCTTTTAACCATTCGTTAAGAATCTCTTTTTGCTTACTTGTTCCAATAAAATGAATAAGTATGTCAATATCGGAACATGGTCCAGCAGTAGCATTCTTAGTACTACCAAAAATAAAAAAATTCTTTACCCCAAAATACTCAGGATTAATTCTAGCGGCAATTTGTTCAACCGACCTCAATCTCCATTGCCAATGAAAATCAGAACTTTTAGAAGTCTCCGTATTATATTTTACAGAATCAATATGCTCAATTCTAACATCTTTTTCAGATATAATTGCTACAGCTTTATTATCATCACTATTCATCAATACATTTAAAACATTGCCTTTTGTAACTGCTATTACATCAATTACTTTAACAACACTTGAAAGATATTCTAAATCGGGTAATAAATTAGATAAAATATTTGGTGAATTTAAGAAGAAAGATTCATCAAATTCACAACCGTCATCATCAGGGTATAATGGTAAATAAAGAATACCGGATTCAACAAGGTCTTGAAAAAAATGTGTTCCAAAAGAAAGCTCAGGAACATAATTATTATGCTTACGAGCTATTTCAACTAAAAGAGCCGAATTATTAATTTCTGAATAAGTTACATTAACACCAAGTTTAATATCTCCTCTGCTTCCCCATCGACCAGGTCCCATTAAAAAAAATTGTCGTTTTGGCAATAACTCATTTAAACGTCCCACAGCCCTAGCAACAGCTGCTAATTTATCATAATCTGTAATTTCTGCATATTTTATAGGGTCAACATAAACCACATGAGTTATATTAGATATGCAACCATTTGAAATAAATCTATTTGCAGAAAAAATTAATTTATCTTTGGGGATATTAGAAGGAATAACAGATGGTTTTCCTAATTTGCTATAACTTTGTGGACGACACTGAAGAATATATAAATTGTCGCCATCATGTGCAAATTCAATATCTATTGGATAAGACAACTCCTTCTCAAGTACTGAAACAATGGAATTAATTTTCTCAATAAATGTCGAATTATTTACTAATCCTGTAAAAGTCACAATGTAATTATCCTCATTTGGCTTCATTCCAAGACGTTGAACCGGCTTTACACAATCACCTGAGATCTTTGAAACTATCTGATTGACAATTGGATAATCTTTTCCATATTCTTTTAATAACTGTGCAATTTCAATAGTTTCAAAACTGCGTTCTTCTATATTAATAACATCAATATTTTTAGGCGAATACCTAATAATCTCATCTAATGTAACATTTGTTCTAAGCTTTGGCTGTCCGGGTGAAATTAGAACCGGATAGTCATCGCTTAATCTATCAACTGCCCTAGAACCAAGACCGGGCACAAGTCTCAATAAGCCATCCTCTTGCTTTATTCTACTTGACCATCTAAAATTATTTCGTGAAAATGCAACACCTGCAAAAGCAGGGAAGAAGTATTTCCCAACCTTTTTCCCAACAACTTCCTGTATCATTATTGCCATTTCCTCATCAAAATCAAGCAAATCTCTTTCTGCTCTATATTCAATAGGATCTGGGCCAAAAGTTGACGAATACACTTCAGCTATCGCATCAGTTAATTCTGCCAATCGCTCCATTTTTGTCCCTTGGTTAGAGATAAACAAACTTTTATATTTTCCTGCAAATATTGTATTTTGTCTATCCTCTAAAACACTTGTACTCCTGACAATTAAAGGATTACCACCAAAATCATCCAGCATTTCAGATAAAGCTTTCATAATTTCGGATGGGAACAAAGAATTTTTAAAAACATGAGAGACATATGGATATTCTTTTCTTATCTGTTCGATTGCCTTATATTTCTGATCAATAATATCTTCAAGATTATTATAATTCATAAAATTCAACAAGCCATCAGAAGATATATACCAAGTTTTTGGAATTTTATACTGTTTAGACAAATCATCACTTAACCTGGAGTTTTGCAAGATCTTATCTGCTAAAAACAAACCGGAACTTTTACCGCCCAATTTCCCTTTACTATCAACAGGATATATAATTTTATCTATTAAATCTTTAAAATCATCAACACTTACAAAATTCTTTGCAATTTTTATAAAATTATTATCATCATTTAGAATATGTCTGATTAAGTTTATTCTAAGACTCTTTTCTCGTATTGGTGTAAGAACTAAGCCCTGACTTTTAAAATGATAATATCGTTCTAAAGCTTTACTTATCTCATTTAGTGTAATTGGTGACTTACTTAAAATATTAACAAGAAAACCTGATTGATCTTGCTTTATCCATCGACTAATACTATCAATAATTTCTTTCTCATTTAAATATTTACTCGCTATTTCAAATATTTTATTACTTATTAAATATGAATCACTTTCGGTCTTTGCATGGAAAGGAGAATTTACTTCTTTATTGAATACACTTTCTTTGCCATTAGTGGGATTAAAGAAATCAAACAATTTCTCACCCTCGCTTATTCCTTTCCAACAAAGAAAATTTACCATCTTTCGAGAAATACGCATTAACAATTTAGGATCCGTTTTCTTTAGCATATCAATAATTACCACCCACTCTTTTTTACTATCTTTCTTTTTACTTGCCTCAAAAACTGATTTTAATTGATTATGAAAGAAGTAGCCACCAATTAATTCTGAAATTGTTTTTATGAGCTTTTCCTCTTCTTTTAAGAATGGTCCATTATCGCATTCAGGGCTTTCACTGACGTAAAAGACCTGCAAACTTCCATATATATTACCTTGCGAAATAATATCCGAACTTAATACCCACTTTGTTTCTGTAAATTCCGGTAATTGATAGATGGTGTCTTGACATATGATTCTTGCGAAACAAATATCCGGGTATTGCCATCCTTGAGGAATAACCTCAACTAAAGCCTGTAGAATCTCATCTGATGTTTTTTCCTTATCCCATAAAAGCTCTTGAGTTCGGTATAAGCAATTTAACTCCTTTGCTCTCTCCTTTAGCTCATTTATTATATTATGCTGACCTGTATTGTTTTCCATAACCTAAAGTTTATTGTTACATTAAATAATCACAATGAAATTATCCCTTTACCACTTCTTCCATCTGCTTTTATTTTTAAGGGTTCATTTGATAAAACATGTTTAATATATTTAGTCTCTTCTATTACTTCAAAATCATCAAATTTAGCCCAGTTTATTTTATATTTTCCCGCAAAAGGAATAGAGAAATAACATACCTGAAAACTTGTTACATTATGAAAAAAATGTGATGCCTGACTCATCTCATGAATCATATTCTCCATTGTTGCCTCAACAATTACTTTAGCACCTGAAATATGACTCCAATCAACTGGTATTCCTGCCCATGGGTCAGTTGTTCCCCATCGTCCAAAACCAATTAATAGATATTGCCTGTTTTGACTTACAAGCTTTCTATTTATTGCTTCAATTTCTTTAGCTATAGTATGTGTATTTTTAGGATCAAAGTCTTTTGACTTAACAAATACTATATCTTTAACCCTATTAATATTACCGTTTCCTAAGACTTTGTTTGAAGATATTATCACATTTTCTGCTGTCATCTCACTTTCTGATATATCAATTTCTTCTGCTGATACAACCATTGGGCGTACCTGCAAAAAGCCAAAACGATGCGGCTTTTCAATAATATTACTAGAAAGAGTAATAGCAAATTCAATTTCAACTGGTGCATTTAAGGCTTTTTCACAGGCAATCATAAGCCTTTTTATAAGTTCATTTAATGGAATCTCAGATGTATGTAGAATTGGTGCAAAAGTTACAATTTTCGGTCCATCACCTCCTTGCCCCATCCATACCCTGTCACTCTGAGAATCGTAAGTTGAAACAATTTTTTTCAGAGTACCATCTTTCTTCGCCTCTAATATATGATCTTCAATTAAATACTCAGATTCATTAATAGGATCATATTCAGAAGGTTTGCCCATATTAACCGACCAAAAACTTAATTGAGTTTGTTTCAGCATATCACCCATCGATTTAAAAGGCGGATCTTTTTTAGGGTATGAAGGTGTATATGCCCATGAAATACCACCATCAACTATAGTCTTTCCTAAGCCTAAAGCAAGATTAACAACTCCATCTTCGGGATTAACACCATCGGTAGAGTAAAAATTATATGACCTTGCGACTCCAGATATTTCCGGATAAAATTTATCCTCATAAAGTTCTCCAACAACTTCTTGGATGATTACAGCCATTTTTTCATTCTCTGTTTTATGCTTAGTGGCTATAATATAATTCTTTGCAGATTTAAAAAAGGTTGAAGCGTAAACATATTTAATAGCTTCAACTAATTTACGAAAACGGTCATCAATGTTTAATTGATTATTTGGAGTCATTTTTGTCCCATATATTCCAGCAAATGGTTCATGCATTGAATCTTCAAGCAAACTAGATGACCGAATTGCTAGTGGTCGTTTAATTTCAGACACAATCAATCTCAAATCACCAAGAATTTCAAAAGGCAACTCTGCTTTTTGGAATGCCAGAGCAATTCTATCATCCATACTATCAGAAAGAGCAATTTCCCATAAGTTGTTAGTACTCATGAAACTATCAAATATATCAGTTCTAACTACAATCATTTTAGGAATATTTACCTGAAAATCTGTAAATTCCTTCTCTTTTACTTCCTCTGTCAATATGGAATTTATGAATTCTAACCCTGTTGCTTTTCCCCCAAGCTCACCAGTACCTAAATAAGAGATTTGGCTATCTGATTTAAAGAAGTTTCTATTTAATAGCATAACTTTTTTTTTAATTCTATATTAAGATAGATTCTGAAAATTAGTTTTTTTACATTATTCTCTGTATCTACACTTTACACAAACACATGACTCATCCAGCTGTATTACAGATAGTGATATTATAAATTAAACCCAACCTCTACTGTGACAAGCTTGAGCAACTTTATCCACTGCAATTACATAGGCAGAATCACGCATGCCTAATTTATTTTCTCTTGAGAAGTCACTAACATCAGCATAAGCTGTAGCCATTTTTACATCTAACTTTGCCAGAACCTCATCCTTATCCCAATAGTAATTCATATTATTCTGTACTTGTTCAAAATAGCTACATATAACACCACCTGCATTTGCTAGGAAATCAGGGATAATGAAGATTGAACTCTTATTTAAAATAGCATCAGCTTTTGAGCTTGTTGGGCCATTGGCTCCTTCGGCAATTATCTTTACACATTTATTAATTTTATCTGTGTTATTATCAGTAATTTGATTTTCAATTGCAGCCGGCACAAGAATATCAACTTCTTGCTCCAACCAAGCATCCCCCGATAATACCTCATATCCAATATCTTCTGCCTTATCCTTGTTTATTCCACCATAAATATTAGTGATTTCGCGTAAATCTTCGAGATTTATACCATCTTTTTTTCTAAATGAAAAACTCCTATTTTCATTATTATCCCATGTAGAAACACAAATAACTTTACCACCCATTTTTTGATATAATTCAATAGCATAATAGGAAACCTTCCCAAAGCCTTGGAAACTTGCAGTTGTACCATTAATTTTAATATTTAACTCCTTTAAAGCTTCCCTAACAGCTATCATTATACCGTAGCCTGTAGCCTGAATCCTTCCTTGCGAACCTCCCATTTCGATAGGCTTTCCCGTAAATGCACCAGGATATCTTGCACCCAAAATTGTTTCATATTCATCAAGCATCCAAAGCATATGTTGAGAATTTGTCATAATATCAGGTGCAGAAATATCAGAATTTGGCCCAATATTCTTGACTAGTTGTCTAACCCAACCTCTGCAAATTTGTTCTTGTTCAAAATCACTTAAATTATGAGGATCGCAAATAACACCTCCATTCCCCCCTCCAAGAGGCACACCTACAACGGCGGTTTTCCATGTCATCCACATGGCTGATGCACGTACCGTATCAACAGTTTCCATTGGATGAAAACGAACACCTCCTTCTACCGGACCACGAGCATCATTATGTTGAATCCTGAATGCTCTAAAAACCTTCATTTCACCATTATCCATATGAATAGGGATGGTAAAATGAAATTCTCTCATTGGGTTTCTAAGGAATTCTCGGGTAGCTGAGTTTAATTCAAGCAAATCAGCAGCTTTATCAAACTGTGACTGTGCTGTTTGAAATAGGTTATAGGAGTTAACCGACATAATATTTACAATTTTAACATATGAGACACATAATAATATATTTCATAAATTTTGAAGTAAAAATAGTATTATTTATACAATACTAAAAGATATTATGGTAATATATTTCAAATAAAAAACTATTCACTTATCGCTCCTTAACCACTATCGTGAAATAATAAACTTTTGCTTTTCACAGCTTCTGCTATTTTTTATCTCAACAAAATAAACACCAATCGGCAATGTACTTACATCAATAGTTAATTGCTTATCCGATTTGCTTATCTTAGTTTTTGAAATTTGTTTTGCTGAAGAATCAATAATATAAAGATTGCTTCTCCTTTTTATATTAAATCTGACATTCAATAAATCATTAACCGGATTAGGGAAAACATTCAAAGTATTTCTTTCGCTTTGTATTTTATGATTTGACAATGATAAATTACGATATGCCATTGTATATTCTCCCCTCTGTACAAAATCTGTTAATAACCATCCTGTTCTACTCGTGCCAACTTTCTCAACATTTATTTCTTGCCATTCATCAGCCGTAGAGCTTCTATAGAGGAGAGTTAATGAATCTGCACTCATTGGATAAGGAAACCAAGTATAATCCAACCAACCGTCATTATTCTCTTTATTGTTATAGTAGAAGCCCAATTGTCCTTGAAATCCAAAAGGGAATATACCGTCAATTTTCCAGTATCTTGAATCAGATATTGTATACTCAGGATGCTCTGTTGAGAAACAATCAGGGGCAACCCAGTTATGTTCTACTCGAAAAAACACAGAGTCCGTAATCTGTTGAACCTGAAATTTACAGTATGTGTCGCTAAAAGTTGAATTACCCGTTTCAGTATAAACCTGATAATAATCTGTTGTTGCATCAGAAAAATTCTCCTCTAAATCGAGCATTGCAATTGCCGGTGCAAAAGGCAGACTAAAAGTTTGCTGACCAAATTCACCCGAGAAATATAATCTCGAGGTTTGAGCTTGCCATGAATCATCCATAAAGGTAACATCAATCCGGTTATCATTTGCAAACTGAGGCTTATCTTTGAGCCTTTGCCTAACATAAACCGTAACATCAAAATTGCTTCCTGCAGGAACAATAGTAAATGAGTCTATTGAGAAATGAGTCCATCCCGGCTCATAAAGGTAATCATTAAAAAAGGAAGTTAAATCAACAGATGAATGACTGCTTAATGCATCACGAAACTCCTCAGTGCTAATCGGCTCAAAAGCATAATCCTGTAACACTCCCCTAACAGCCGGGAAAAATACATCATCGCCAAGATAGCCACGTAAACTATGAATAACATCAGCACCTTTTTTATAAACGGTTGTCGAATAAGTATGCTCATGGTCAACATCGGTTAAGGGAATTAATCCGTCGCTGTATTCCAATAATCGTAAATTGTTAGCATGCGTATGTCTGATGTAGTCTTTAGCCACATCAATACCATGAATATCTTCTTTAAAGACAAACTCGCAAAAGGAAGCCCAACCCTCATTTATCCACATATCACCAGATGATGAACATGTGATAAGATCACCAAACCACATATGAGACAACTCATGTGCCATGGTTGTTTCGCCGGTAGTTGAACCATTAATATATGAGGTAGGGAATGCAATATTGGACACATGTTCCATTGCTCCCACTGTTGTACCAACATAGCCAACACGAGGCCAGGCATATGCACCAAATCTTTCCTCGTAAGATTCTAAGCTTGGTTTTAAATTAACAAATGAGGCACTAACCGAATTTAAATAAGCGGATTGAACATAAATTCCAATTGGGATGTCACGTTCAATTCCGTGGAAGGTATCAAGTACGGCTGAATAATTAGATACGGCAATTGATGCAAGATAAGTTGGAATTTCCAAATCAAGTCCCCAATGGTAAATAATCTTTGTTGAATCTGATGGGTCAAAATATGAATCGTAAAGTGTACCTCCACAAACAGCCATTTTGTTAGCATCGGTTTTTATATAATACTCATATGTAGCCCTATCGATAAAATCATCAACACAAGGGAACCATGTCTTTCCAAGATTATGAGGGTCTGCTCCAAAACCAACTCCCAGATTATATGCCATTGATGATTCAAACAAAAATCCGCCCCAACCGGTAGGGTCATGCTGCGGCGAACCATGATAGTATATCTTTAAAGCTACTGTATCGCCAATTGAAAATGCTCCTTGCACCGGGATTCTTAAATCCATACCATCATATTGCACATCAGTAATATCAAGAGGTATAGTATCATAAACCACAGAATCGACATTTAAGCTCCACAATTGCAATGGAATAAACTGCAAGTTATTCATTCTGGGGCAGATCATTACTTTTGTGAAACCGTTTATGTTATGCATTGAGAAATTTGCAACCTCTAAATGAATCTCATATTTTGTAACATCAACTGTATCACTTAACAATCCACTTGTTTGTGCTTTTATTTCCTGTGAAATAAATTGCATTATCATTACAGAAAAAAGAATGATAAAATACTTTAGCTTATTCATTATCTTAGTTTTATTAACACAATTAAACATTACCCAAATCAAGCTAATATCTCATAGCAAGTTCCCAGTAAGAGCAACTTCATTTAAAGATTCTCTTCAATAAAGTTTGTTAATCTCGTAAACAGGTGGTAGCGAGTGTTCCCTCCATATATGCTATGATTGCGGTTAGTGTAAATCTGCATTTCAAATTGAATATTTGCCTGAACAAGTTTCTCTGTAAATTCCATTGTATTTTGAACATGAACATTATCGTCGGCACTACCGTGAACAATAAGAAATTTACCTTTCAAATCATCAGCAAAAAACAATGGTGAATTATCGTCATAGCCTTTTGGGTTTTCCTGAGGTGTACGCATAAATCGCTCTGTATAAATATTATCATAATATCTCCAGTTTGTAACCGGTGCAACGGCAATACCCGCCTTAAAAATACCATCTCCCTTTTCCATGCAAAGAGTAGAAATAAATCCACCAAAGCTCCAGCCCCATATTCCTATTCTGTCTTTATCAACAAAAGAAAGGCTACGCAAATATTTTGCTCCTTCAATCTGGTCAATAGTTTCATATTTGCCAAGTTGCAGGTATGTCATTTTTCTAAACTCCTCGCCTCTTGCCCCTGTACCACGTCCATCGACACAAAAAATAATATATCCTTTTGCAGCCATGACATGGTCCCAGCCAATATCCCAACTATCCAGCACTTCCTGAGAATTTGGTCCGCTGTATTGAGTCATCAAAACAGGATATTTCTTATGTTTGTTAAAATCAGGAGGTTTAATAATTGATGCATTTAATTCAATCCCGTCTGATGTTTTAAATGTTACGAATTCCTTATAGTTGAAGTTATAATCTTTTAGTGTTTCCTTAAGCTTAGAGTTATCTTCAAGCACTCTTATCTCTTTACCCTTTGAGTTATTTAAAGTAACCTTGGTTGGCGTTGTTGCAGATGAGTAATAATTTATGTAATACTTATAGTTTGCACTAAATACAGCATGATTTGTTCCAGCCTGTTTTGACAATTTCTTTAAGGATTTTCCTTTGAGATTCACAGAATAAAGCTCCTTCTGAATTGGCGAAACAGCGGCAGCAGTAAAATAAAATATTTTATTATCAGGATCGAAGCCATTAAACTCAACTACATCCCAGTTACCTTTTGTAATACGACGTACGAGTTTTCCTTTCATTGTATATAAATAAATGTGGTTAAAGCCATCTGTTTCATTGGTAAAAATAAAGTGCTCATTATCATCCAGAAATATCAGATTATCAAAATATGCTTCATCAATATAATACTTATTCTCATCTGTGTAAACAACTTCTGATTTGCCATTATCAGCATTAGCAAACAGCAACTCTAGCTTATTCTGCAATCTGTTCAATCTATAAATGCAAAGAGTATTTGGGTCATTAGTCCATTTTATACGAGGTATGTATTGGTCTGTTTCTGAACCTACATCCATTAATCTTGTCTTTTTATCAGAAAGATTGTAAACATGAACCGACACTATTGAATTACCTTCACCTGCCTTGGGATATTTCCAAACTCTACATTCGGGATAAAGGCTATTCTCTTTTAAGGCAGGAGCTTCACCTTCAAACATGGTCATGCTAAAAGTTTTTACTGCTGACTCATCAAATTTCATAAATGCAATTGATGAGCCGTCCGGTGACCATTCAAAGGCTTTATTAAATTCAAATTCCTCTTCATAAACCCAATCAGGAGCTCCGTTAATTATAAAATTAAACTTACCATCAGTTGTAATTTCACTTTCGTTTCCAGTCTCTAAATCAACGATATAAATATTATTTTCTCTTACAAATGCCACTTTATTACCATCCGGAGAGAATGTAGATAATTGCTGCTTCCCTTTTGTCGATAACGGCATTAAGCTTTTTGTTTTTATATCATAAATATAAAAATCTGCCGTAAATGAGCGTCTGTAAATTCTCTCTCTATTGGTATAAAGCAGAATCTTTTCTTCATTTTCGCTAAAATCATAACCCGAAATATTCTTAACTTCCGAAGATTCAATTGCAGATAAAGACAAAATAGTATCAACCACATTACCATCAACATACCGATACTTAACTATTGCTGTTCCTCGATTCTCAAGGGTTGTGTAATGCTCGCCGTCATTCATCCCTTTTAATCCATAAACAGAACGTGCATAAAACTTATACTGCTTTAGTTGCTCGTCTAATGTAATTTGTTTTTTACCGTCCTGAGCAAAAACATTTGAGTTAAAGCTTACAAAAAGAACAGAAAGAAAAAGGAATATAAATCTTCGTATCATAATAATAATTGTTTTGTTAGATAAAATGCAAATCTAATAATATTGATTGACAGTGAGAAGTTAAACTAAAAAATAAAGCAATGAAAATAATATTAATGATTATTGTTGATTGTGTAATGGATTTTACACCAATTGTATTTATTATTATTATTCCCTACCTCAGACTGGAATTATAATGAGGAGTTTATTAGTGTTAAATCACAAATTTAAAGTATAAACTATTCTTTTGATATTCTCATTAGTAAATCTAATTTTGCACAGACTTAATATTTAAACAAAAAATATGTTAAACTTCCTGAAGTTCCCTAAGGATAATAAAGAACGTAAAGTATCAATTATCTTTTTAATTGTCGGAATTATTTTATTAAGCACGTCCTTAATAATTGGTATACCACAAAACACAATTGGCTCTACGGTGTTTTTCTTAAGTGTAGTTTCCTTTATGCTTGTTTATATCCATGCATGGAAAAAAACAAGTAAATTTCAAATACTTACTATCGCTTCATTTATTAGCCTAATCTTTTTTATCATGGCTCATAACATATTTGCCGGAACAGCTGAGGTGTCTGCAAGTATTCCACTTTTACAAAAGTTTATTGAGGGATTGGATATCTTGTTTTTTTATATAGCAATCTTTATTTGTCCTGCAGGAATATTATTAGGATTTGCAGGAATAATAGTATTCTTCCTACGAAAATATTTCATTAAGGAATAGCTATTTATCGATTTTCAAGCCTTTCAAATGCACCTATATCAGGCCCAGCATCATCAAGTCTGCTGACACCTAAGATGTCGTTTGGAATAAATTGAGAGATTACATGGTCGCCGGCATCTCGAGCAACTGATAAAGAATCAAGCTCAAAATTATTATTAAACTCATCTGCAAACAAAGGATCAGAATTTACGATACAACTAATAAACCTGTCTTCGTATAACACCATTTCAGGGTCGGTTCTTAGTACGCAATGATCAAAGCGATAGTTTATCCCACCTTGAAATTCCTCATCATCAATCACTATTTCCGATTCGTTTGATCCATAAATAATACAATTCCCAAAATATGCATTTGTTATTTCTCTTTTCTGAATTACTCCATAAATATCAGTATAATAATCGTTTAAAACAAGCGAAGGTGTTACTCTGTTTGAATATGACCAATAATTGCCAATTGTGCAATGATAAAATTGGTAATCGCCTCCAATAGTAAGAGCCAGAGCATATTGACCACAATTAGTAAACAAGCAATTCTCTGCATGAATTATTGCTCCCTGTGCAAATATGCCAACTGCGTTCATGTTCTCAACACGGGTATTGGTAATTCTCAAAGTTGGGCTATTATTTAAAAAAGTATCCACTTGTATACCAATAATCGAGTTCTTTATAATTGCATAGTCAATCTCATTGTCATGACTACCTGATACAAGATGAATATACCCCCATTGTCCAGGCACATCATCGTATAGAGACTCAAGTCTGTCACCCTGAAAGACAACAGGTTCATCAAGCGAACCATTAACAACCAAGCTACCAAGCACAAACAAGCTGCTGTTATGATGAAAATGTATCTGACATCCTTCCTCAATAGTCAAAGTTTGCCCTGTGTCCACAGCCATTGAGTTATAAACCAAATACGGTTTATCATTTATCCATGTTTGAGTATTAACATACTGTCCGTTTATCAGGTGATAATCTTGACCGAATGCCACAAGGTCGATATCCTGCAAATTTGAATTTGTAATAAACACAACCGAATCCTGAACAACCATTGGAGTATTAATATTTGTAGGATCAACAGTAACTTCAACAAAAACGAACAAACTATCTTTTGGCCTTATAACTATGTTCTCAAGATTGTAATCTTCTACACCATCAATATTAAGTCTATAGTTGGAATCACTTCCACCAGCAAGGAATATTTTCTCAATATTTAACGGACCCGATTGCCTGTTATAAACCTTAAAATGTTTTGTGGTTGAACCAATTTCGGTAAAAACCGTATCAAACATCAGGGTATCAACAGAAAAATCCAATTTAACAGAAGGGTCGGTAATAATTGTATTATCTCTGCATGAATAAAATATGCTTGAGAACAGAAAAATAAGAATGACTAAATATTTCAATTGTATAAGTTTTATGAACTGCAAAAGTAATGTTTTTTTGAAACGTAAAAATTTACTGCAAATTATTTATAATGAAAATAATTATTAATAATCTTTGAAGAATAGTGCTGATAATATTTTCAGGTAATTTGTTTTAAAGTTTCTTTTATATTTAAACAAATACAAAAGGTCTATAAATTATTAAAAAAAATAATCAAAAAACTTTTGGAATTTAAAAAATGCAAATACCTTTGTTACATCAAATTTTTATTCAAAATTAATATTTAGAAAAATGGCTTACGTAATTAACGATGATTGTACTGCTTGCGGTACTTGTATTGATGAATGTCCAGTAGAAGCTATCTCCGAAGGTGATATCTATAAAATAGATCCTGATGAATGTACTGATTGCGGTGCATGTGCAGATGTATGTCCGGTAGAAGCTATTCACCCTGAATAAATCAGGAGGAATCATCAAAAAATTTAAAGCTCCGTTTACGGGGCTTTTTTTTTATGTATTATACGCACATAATCGTTTGCTTGAAAATGTTTATTTTCCTAGGCTCTAATAATAAATATATCTGTTTTACAGTTATAAATAATTGGTATAATGGCATGGTTATTGAAAATTAACAGACAAATTTAAAGAATATGTATAAACAAAGCTTCAATCTTATTATACTGATAATTTTTATTTCAATACTAAAACCGGGTATTGCACAAAACCACGACAGTGATTTATTTCCTGTTAACGGAGCGGTTTTTCATATTGATTCAATGCCTAATGTAATATTAGATGAGGTTACAATAAGCTCAAGCCCCACTAAGAAATACCAAAGAAAGATTCGTAAATACAACAGTTTAGTTCGAAAAGTAACTAAGGTATACCCATACGCAAAGTTGGCAAATGAAAGAATTAATGAGATAGAAGAACATGTTACCAATTTAGAAAACGAAGCCGAAAAAAAAGAATATATCAAAAAAGCCGAAGATGAATTAATGGCTGAGTTTGAAGAACCAATAACTAAGCTCACATTCTCAGAGGGTCGCATACTCATTAAGCTGATTGATAGAGAAACAGGCAATACTTCTTATGAGCTAATAAAAAGACTGAGAGGAAGATTCTCTGCATTTTTTTGGCAAACTGTAGCTGTCGTTTTCGGTTCAAATCTAAAATCGGAATATGACCCCGAAGAAGATATGATGATAGAAAATATTATTGTAAGAATTGAAAATGGTGAAATCCCAACTGCACAGATAAAATAAATTGTCATACCGATTGTATATCAAACCCGATAGACATAATGTTTGATATACAATTGGTATTATACTTAACTGATTTCCACCAGAGCCTTCACTACATTATCTGCACCCTCTGCAATATCAAGGATTGTAGCATCTAACATATAACACGGAGTTGTGGCGATTTTATACTTCTTGTCAATCACAACATCACCATGGCTTGTTTGAATATGATTTGAACCCAGTTTCTCAATTGCTTCCGCAGTCCCTTTGTCCTGCCCTATTGTTAAATCAACTTTTGATAAAACTTTTGCCAAAATTACAGGTGCAATACAAAGAGCTCCAATTGGCTTTTTTAACTTAATCATATCAAGAATTGCCTTTTCCACATCTTCATTAACACTCATCTTTTCGCCATCGAAAGCAAAACTTGACAGGTTCTTTGCAGCTCCGAAACCGCCCGGAAATATTAAAACATCAAATAACTCAGCATTAAAATCTTTTAAATCTTTGATATTGCCCCGGGCAATCCGGGCAGACTCAACAAGGACATTTCGTGTTTCATTCATTTCTTCGCCGGAGATGTGATTTACTACATGATACTGATTTACGTCCGGTGCAAAAATTTCATATTCACACCCATTTTTCATTATTGCATACATTGTCAATGTTGCTTCATGAATTTCAGCCCCATCAAAAACTCCACATCCGGAAAGTAATACAGCAAATTTCTTTTTAGCAGTCATAATCTTAAACTTTAAATTAATAAAATAATAAGGAACATCTAAAGTAGTTAATTAGGTCTTTACCTCAAAATGATTTTATACCTGTTTAGAAATAAACCGAATTTACCTGCTTATTGCTTAGTCCTCGCTGTATTGTTTTAATAGTTGGCGGTACTTTGAAAACACTGTTGCCCTGGAAACAAAGCCAACATATTTTCCATTATCAACCACAGGTAATACATATTTTCCACTTTCGTGAAATTTTTTTGCAACTTCCTCCATTGTATCAGAATTATTAACCATAACCGGAGGTACGAACATAAGATTATTTATAAAGGTTTTATCATATAATTCAGATTGAAACATAATATTTCTGACATCATCCATTACAACCATACCCATAAATGTATTATCTACATCTACTACCGGAAAAATATTTCTTGTCGATAATGATATTTCTTTTACCAGGTCTCTTAAAGTGCCATCAACAGGAATGGTTCTGAAATTCTTCTCAATTACAGAATCAATTTTCATTAATGAAAGAATGGCCTTGTCTTTATCATGAGTTAACAGTTCGCCCCTTGCAGCAAGCTGAATAGTATAAACCGAATTAGTCTCAAACAGTCTCAAAGTTGCATATGATATAGTTGAAACAATCATTAATGGAACAAATAATTCATAACCATCTGTAATTTCGGCTATTAAGAATATCGCAGTTAGAGGTGCATGAATAACACCAGAAACCAGCCCTGCCATACCAACCAATGCAAAATTACTCTCCGAAATATCAGCATTAAAATAATTTGCTACTTTTGAAAACAACAAGCCGGCACTTGCACCCAGAAACAAGGCAGGGGCGAAAATTCCACCTACACCCCCGCTACCAAATGTAACCGAAGTTGCTATTACTTTTGTTAGTATTACAAGTAGCATAATAATAATTGTTGCTATTAAACTATCTTGATACTGACTAAACAATGTTGAATCGAATAAAAAACTGATATCACCACGTAATGCTGTATTAATTTCATGATATCCCTCACCGTAAAGAGATGGAAAAATAAATATTAGAATACCTAGTATTAATCCACCAACAATAAGCTTTGTTTGCCAGGTCTTAAAGGAATCAAAAATATTTTGAACAAACATATACATTCTGGTGAAATACACCGAGACAAATCCAGCAGCTAAGCCCATTACAATATAATAAGGTATATCGGCAAATCTGAGTTTGTCCTCAATCTCAAAACTATAAAGAACATCTTGACCCAAAAAGAAATATGAAGTAAGAGCAGCCGAGACAGATGCTAAAAGTAAAGGTACCAACGAAGCCATTGTCAAATCTAACATAATCACTTCAAGAGCAAATACAATTGCTGTAATTGGTGCTTTAAAAATAGCTGACATGGCACCGGCACTGGCACAACCTAACAAAAGAATTATCTGTTTTCTATTTAAATGAAGAACTCTTCCTAAATTTGAACCTATTGCTGCTCCGGTTGCAACTGTAGGCCCTTCAAGCCCTACTGAACCTCCAAAACCAACTGTTAAAGCACTGGATACTACCGACGAAAACATATTATGAGATTTAATAATCCCATTTGTCTTGGATATGGCATAAAGAACACTCGGTATTCCATGTCCAACCTTCCTTTTCAGAATATAGTTTGTAAAAATAATGGTTAAAAGAATACCAATAGCCGGATAAACAAAATACAAATAATTATGCAAATCACTTGAAAAACCGGAAGTAAGTATTCCTTGAATGATATGCACCGAATTCTTAATTGTTACTGCACCAAAACCAACAGTAAGCCCAATAATAACAGCAAGAATATGGATAAACTGTTTATTACTTATATGCTTTAAACGCCAAGTAAGAAATTTCTTTATTATTTTGTTTATTTTCATCGGCGCAAATCTAACTAAGATTTATGTATTAGAATTAAAATTATAAAATTATTTCTTATGTTTAATACAAAATATTTATAATAATTTTATGAGGCTTATAATTATCAAACAACTTGTTTATAACACAAGCTTAATTAGCAAATTATAAATTATGACAAACAAAATTATAAAACTTTTCAATATTGAATACCCAATTATTCAGGGAGGTATGATATGGTGTAGCGAATGGCAACTTGTTGCTGCTGTAAGTAATGCCGGTGGATTAGGTTTGTTGGGCTCAGGCTCGATGAAACCGGAAGTTTTAAGGCAGCAAATAAGAAAAACCAAAAAAGCGACAAATAAAACTTTTGGTGTTAATATACCATTGCTATATCCCCATACCGAAGAAACAATAAAGATTATTATTGATGAAAAGGTTCCTGTTGTATTTACCTCGGCTGGAAATCCAAAAACATACACAAAGTTTTTTCATGACAATGGAGTAAAAGTAGCACATGTAATTGCAAATAGCAAATTTGTGAGCAAATGTGAACAAGCCGGTGTTGATGCAATTGTTGCCGAAGGTTTCGAAGCCGGTGGCCATAACGGAAGAGAAGAGACAAGTAGTATGGTTCTAATTCAGGCAGTTAGACAAATAACAAATTTGCCTATTATAGCAGCCGGCGGAATATCAAACGGACAGGCAATGCTCGCTTCTTTTATTCTTGGTGCTGATGCTGTTCAAATGGGTAGTCGTTTTGTTGCTTCAACCGAATCATCTGCACATATAAACTTTAAAAATGAAGTACTAAAGGCAAACGAAGGAAGTACAAAGCTTACTTTAAAACAACTAACACCTGTTAGATTGATAAAAAACTCATTCTTCAATGAAGTAGAAGAAGCCCAATTAAATGGAGTTAATAAAGAGGATTTACAAAATTTACTTGGGAAAGGCAGAGCAAAATCAGGTATGTATAATGGTGACATTAATGATGGTGAATTAGAGATTGGACAAGTTTCGTCATTAATTAAAAATATCATATCTGCCGAAGAAATTATAAAAAACACTATCAATGAGTACAATATTGCTCTACAAAGAGTAAAAAAAGAATTCTCAGGGTTTTAAGTTCTTATATTATCATTATACAGCTTACAAACTAATTACCAGACATATAAGAGATAGAAATAATTACAAATGTTAAAATACAAAGAAAGAGACAACTAAAAATGTTTCAGGGCAAACTCATACTTTTATATCTAACACTTTTAGTAGATAGGCTTCATTCCATCCTGCTTTAAGTCTTTTGCCAGCAATGCCCTGCTTTTCAGT